>CABYKW010000050.1 GCA_902519635.1 uncultured Pelagibacteraceae bacterium | reverse complement strand
TAACAATAATTGTCTATGCATTAATATTTGCATTTACTAGCAGCTTATTTGCTAACGAAGTAAATATATTTAGCGCAAGACATTACGATTCAGATGTACAGCTTTACGAAAAATTTACAGCTAAAACTGGAATTAAAGTAAATGTTGTATCTGGCAAGTCAGGAGCTTTAGAAAAAAGAATAATAGAAGAGGGCACAGATAGTGAGGCTGATCTTTATATTACAGCTGATGCTGGAAGACTAGGTGCTTTTGCAGCTAATCTACAAGGCGGACTTACGAGTGCAGCTATTAAATCAGCAGTTCCAGGTAATTTTAGAACTTCTAAATGGGTTGGAATAGCAAAAAGAGCAAGGATAGTTTATTTTGCTCCAGAAAGAGTTAGTGGCGCAGAATTAGCTGGTTTAACTTATGAAAGTTTAGCTGATCCAAAATGGAAAGGTAGATTAGTAATAAGAGCTTCCAATAATATTTACAACCAATCTCTAGTAGCTTCATTAATTAAAAATAATGGAAAAGGAAAAATTGCGGATTGGTCAAAAGGAATGGTAGCTAATATGGCTAGAGCTCCAAAAGGCAATGATAGAGCTCAAATTCTAGCTGTAGCAGCAGGTGAAGCTGATATAGCAGTAGCTAATACATACTATTTAGCTTTAATGTTGTCCGGAAAAAAAGGACCAGAGCAACAAGCTGCAGCAAAAAAAGTAAAACCATTTTTTCCTAACCAAGATGGAAGAGGCACACATATGAATATTAGTGGTGCCGGTTTAGTTAAAGGTGCTCCAAATAAGGCTAATGCAATCAAATTAGTAGAATTTTTATTAAGTGAAGAAGCACAAAATCACATAGTAAATAATACTTTTGAATACCCAATGATTGCAGGTATTTCTCCCCATCCACTTGTAGTAAACATGGGATTAGATTTTAAACAAGATCTAAAAACTAAAGTTGTAAATTACGGAAAAAGACAAGCTGATGCTTTAGAGGTAATGACAGCGGCAGGTTGGAAATAGTTTACGTTTGTTAATTCTATGAGGCGAACAACTAAAAAACATATTAACTTAAATAAGTTAAAAACTGGTTGTTCGCCTTGTATGAGTGAAGCTAAAAAAATGGAACAAAAAATCTCGAATCGAAAAATATCAGAAATTAGGATAAATGAAATTAAAGATATTGTTTCATCAATGTTTAAAAAGAATTAAAGGTTTGACGTCAATAGATTCTCTGGTTTAAAATGCTTTAGCTTAAATAAATGATAATTAAGCCGCTTTAACCAGAGATTTAATATAATGAAAAATTTAACAAGTAAGTATAATTTCTGGTTTTTCAGCTCTTTTACTATTGCTTTAATTGTTGCTCTACCGATTATTACAGTTTTTTTTAGTTTTTTTTCAGAAACAAGTAATTATTTTACAATATTAAAAAATACATTCCTTTTTGATTATATAAATAACTCTTTGTTAATTCTAATTTCAGTTTTATTTATAACATTTGTATTAGGGGTCTCTTCTGCATATTTCATTTCATTTTATGAGTTTCCGTTATGTAATTTTTTTAGCTGGGCATTGATTTTAGCTTTTGCAATTCCTGGATATATTTTTGCTTTTTCTATAATAGCTTTTTTCGAAAATTATGGAACTGCTTACTCAATACTCACTAATTTTTTTGGTGTATATAATTATAACCCCTATATTCCAAAACTAGACGGAGTTTTAGGCTCAATTATTGCCATTAGTTTTTCATTATTTCCTTATGTCTACGTTTTAACTAGGTCTTCCTTTTTCTTTCAGTCAAACAATTATATTGAAGTAGGTCAAAATCTCGGTCTATCTGAAAGGGAAACTTTATTGAAGATTATACTACCTTCAGCAAGACCAGCGATAATTGCTGGTTTAGCTTTAGTTGCAATGGAGTGTTTATCTGATTTTGGAACAGTATCTATTTTTAGTGTCTCTACTTTAACAACTGGAATATACAATTCATGGATTTCTTTTGACGATCTTAACTCAGCTAATCAAATTTCATTTATTCTACTGATATTTATATTAGCTTTATTATCTTTGGAAATTTATTCTAGAAAAGAGGCTAGGTATCATCAACCTGGAAGAGGGTTTAAACCCATTAATAAGATTAAGTTAAGTGGAAAAAAATCATT
>CABYKW010000049.1 GCA_902519635.1 uncultured Pelagibacteraceae bacterium | reverse complement strand
CAAAACTTATCAATAATTATACCATCTTATAACGAAGAAGAGAATATCAATGAGTTATATGAAAGAATTAAGAAAACATTAAAGGATATTAATATTGATGATTTTGAAATTATCTATATCGAAAATGGCTCTGCAGACAAAAGCTTAGAAATTTTAAAAAAAATTAATCAAAATGATAAGAAAGTAAAAATTGTATCTTTTAGTAGAAACTTTGGATATCAAAACGCCATTTTAGCTGGTCTTAAATACTCTAAGAATGACCATGTTTGTATATTAGATGGAGATCTTCAAGATCCACCTGAAATTATTAAAGACTTCATAGCTAAAGCTAAAGAAGGTTATGATGTAGTTTATGGTATTAGAAAGAAAAGAGAGGCAACATTTTTTAAAAAGATTAGCTATAAAATTTTTTACTACTTTTATCAAAAATTAAGTGAAATAAATGTGCCTAAAGAAGTAGGAGAGTTTAGTTTAATGAATAAAAAAGTAGTAAATCATTTAATTAATTTAAAAGAAAACAATTTATTTATACGTGGACTAAGAACTTGGCTGGGTTTTAAGCAGACAGGAGTTGAGTATAATCGATTAGAACGGAATAAAGGTAAACCCAAGTTTTCTTTTTATGAATCTTTTATTTTGGGTTTGGATGGAATTATATCATTTACAAAAGTTCCATTAAGAGCTGTTTTGATTTTAGGGATTATTTTATCAGGAATATCATTTTTTTACTTTTTATTTATTTTAGTAACTAAAATTTTAGTTATAATTGGTTTTGATATACCGTCGTGGCTTATAATGCCAAAAGGATTAACAATTATGAATTTGATTATGGTAACTTTTTTTAGTTTAATCGTTTTAATCCTTGGAATAATAGGTGAATACATTGGAAAAATTTACGGAGAAGTCAAAAATAGACCTAGGTATATTGTCAAAGAGTTCATTGATTAAATTAAAAAAAACATCAACTAGTTAATGAAAACTTTAAACTTACTCAATTCTTTCAAAACAAGAAAAATAGAAATACCTTATTATTTAGAAAAAAACTTTCTGGATTTAGGATATCACAAATTACCAACCAATATAATTTTAAAGAAAATTTATTTATTCATGATATTAAGAATACTTAGATTTCCAAAAATTTTTTTGAGAAAATTATTCACAATTAAAATTCACTATAAGGAGCCAATCCCAAAAGATAACTTAATTTTTGATAAAGCCGATCATGATCAAATAAAATTAATTTTACCCCTTAATAGTTATAAAGTAATCAATTCTAGAGTTGATGACATTGATGAAATATATTTAACACCTAAAATTTTGTGTTTTATGTTTTTAAACTTATTTACGAATAATTTTCGTATTAGTTATTTAATATCTTTAACAAAGGTTATGAATCCAAAACAAGTGATTACATTTAATGATCATTCTACAGATTTTTCACTTATAGGTTACGCATTACGTAAGAGTAATATAAAATTTATTGGCATTCAACAAGCTGGAAGAAGTAAAATTTATACCGAGTCGTTTAAAGATTTCAATATTCATATACCTTATTATTATACTATTGGAGAATTTGAAAAAGATATTATTCCAAAATATTTGAAAGATAAGTCAATGATTAAACCTATTGGTTCTTTAAAAGTAGCTCTAGCAAAAGAATTTTTTAAAAAAAAGTTAATAGAATCAAAAAGATTATTTGACATTTGTGTTATATCAGAGCCTAGAATTGATCAATCTTCTGATTTGAAAGGTTATAAAAATCTACAAGAACAAAGAGCTTTAATAATTCGTCATGTAGTAAAATACTGTAAAAAATTCAATAAAAAATATATCATAACTGGAAAACATGATATTAATGACAGTAGGACCAAAGTTGAGGAATTAACATACAAATATTACTTAAAAGATTTAGATTTTAAGATTACATTTAATAGTAAAAAAGAATTTGGTAGCTATAAAAATATTTTAATGAGTGAAATTGTTGTAGGTGCTACTTCATCAATGTTACAAGAGTCATTCGGTTTCAAAAAAAAAATTTTATACTGTGATTATGAAAATGATATTCAGTTATATCCTTACTTAACTGGTATTTGTGTTTTAAAGGATAAGAGTTACGAAAATTTTGAAAAAAGAGTTAGTGAACTGTTGTCTCTTGATTACAGTCAATATTTAGATAAAATCGACCAAAATATAGATTATATTTACAACACGAAAATTGATACTTTAGATTTTTTAAGAAACGAATTAAAATCCTTTAATAGTAGCAGCAAAACTAGAAGCAAACTAAAAGATAGAGACGGAAAATAATTTTTTCATATTAGAGGG
>CABYKW010000048.1 GCA_902519635.1 uncultured Pelagibacteraceae bacterium | reverse complement strand
AATGTGAATGCATATAAATTTCAAAATCAAAAACTTTCTGATTTATTATATTCTCTTAGTGAAATTAAAAGTTTAGAAAGAATAAGATATACTACTTCTCATCCAAAGGATTTTACGGAAGACTTAGTACATGCTCATAATTTAAATGACAAAAAAATCCAAAATTGATCATTATTCTGATAAAGAAGCACTTGATTTTCATATAAAAGGAAAGTCAGGCAAAATTGAGATCAACTCTTCAAAACCATTAACAACTAAAAGGGATCTGTCTTTGGCTTATTCTCCAGGAGTTGCAGCTCCTGTAAAAGCAATAGCTAGAAATCCTGATTTAGTTTACGACTATACTAGTAAAGGAAATTTAGTTGCAGTTATTAGTAATGGTTCCGCTATATTAGGACTTGGAAATCTTGGGTCTCTTGCATCAAAACCAGTAATGGAGGGAAAATCTGTACTATTCAAAAGATTTGCAGATATAGACTCCATTGATATTGAAATTAATAATAATAAAACTGATTCTATAATTGAAACAATTAAAAATATTAGTGGAACATTTGGTGGTATTAATCTTGAAGATATAGCTGCGCCTGACTGTTTTATAGTAGAACAAAAACTCAAAAAAGTTCTAGATATACCTATTTTTCACGATGACCAACATGGTACTGCAATTATTACAACAGCTGCTTTAATTAATGCTTTGGACGTATCAAAAAAACAAATAAATAATGTAAAAATTGTTGTTAACGGAGCAGGTGCCTCTGCTCAAGCTTGTACAAATTTATTTAAAAGTTATGGAGTTAAAAATGAAAATATAATTATGTGTGATAGCAAAGGAGTGATCTACAAAGGTAGAAAAAATATTGATCAATTTAAGTCTGCTTTTGCAGCTAATACTAAATTAAGGACTTTGGAAGAGGCAATAAAAGGTGCAGATGTATTTTTAGGTTTATCAGCTAAAGATGTCGTTTCTAAAAATATGATTAAATCTATGGCAAAAAATCCAATAATATTTGCTTGTGCTAATCCTGATCCAGAAATTAAACCAGAAATTATAAATGAGGTAAGATCGGATGCAATAATTGCAACTGGTAGATCTGATTATCCTAATCAAGTAAATAATTTAATTGGATTTCCATATATCTTTAGAGGAGCGTTAGATGTTAGAGCTAAAGAAATTAATGAAGAAATGAAAATGGCTGCAGCTCAAGCAATTGCTTTATTGGCTAGAGAAGATGTTCCTGATGAAGTTGTTGCTGCTTATGGTGGAGATAGACCTAAATACGGAAAAGATTATATTATTCCCTCAACATTTGACCCAAGATTGATAAGTGTAATTCCATTAGCAGTAGCCAAAGCCGCTATGAAAAGCGGAGTAGCAAGAAAAAAAATTAAAGACTTTGATTCTTATAAAGATCAATTAACGAATCGTCTCGATCCTTCTATGTCAATAATGCAAGGTATCAATGCTAAAGTGAGAAAAAATCCTAAAAGAGTTATATTTGCCGAAGGTGAAGATGAGAATATGTTAAAGGCAGCCATTGAATTCAGAAATAATAAACTCGGTACACCTATTTTGATTGGAACTGAAAAAAGAATTAAAGAACAATTGAAAAAAATTGGATTGGATGAAAACCACAAAATTGAAATAGTAAATTCAACAGATAAAGAAAAAAGAGAAAAATACGTAAAACATTTATACAAAAGATTGCAACGAGAAGGTCAATTAGAGCGAGATGTTGATCGTCTAGTCAGAAATGATCGTATTGCTTGGGGGTCTTCGATGATTGCATGCAAAGATGCAGATGCAATGGTCACTGGTAATATTAGACATTATACTGCTTCAATAGAAAAATTAAAAAAAGTTGTTGATCCAAGACCAGGTGAAGAAATTTTTGGTATGACAATGATAAACTCAAAAGGAAAAACTATTCTAGTAGCTGATACAAACGTACAAGATTTTCCTTCATCACAAAGATTAGTTAATATTTCTAAATCTTGTGTAAGAGTTGCTAGATTATTTGGTTTCGATCCTAAAGTTGCATTTCTATCACATTCAACTTTTGGGAAACCAGTATCAAAAAATACAAAGCATGTAAGAGATGCTATTGAATTGTTAAAAAAAGAAAAAGTAGACTTTGATTTCGATGGAGAAATGCAACCAGATGTAGCTTTGAATCCAATGTATCAGGAAATTTATCCTTTCTCTAAAATAGTAGGCAAAGCTAATATATTAATCATGCCTGCATTACATAGTGCAGCCATCTCAACTAAACTAATGAGAGAGTATGGAGGGGCAAAATTAATTGGGCCACTTTTAATTGGACTAGGTCTTCCAATTGAAGTAGCTCCCCTTAGATCAAGTACGTCAGATATTTTAAATTTAGCTTCTGTTGCTGCTTACTCTTCAGATATAATTGACTATTCAAATTAAAATTTATT
>CABYKW010000047.1 GCA_902519635.1 uncultured Pelagibacteraceae bacterium | reverse complement strand
GAATTGAGAATATCAAAATTAACCAAAATGCTTGCGAAGCCCAATATTTTGGGTCTAGCTGAGGCATGCCAGCCTCAGCTGCAAACAAATTGTTTTTTATAGTCGTCCAGACTAATATTAAAGCTAGATAGTGCTTCATAATTTATTTAATTAAAATGCAAATAAAATAATCAACGCTACTACAAGCCCAAATAATCCTGTTGCTTCAGCTAAAGCAAATCCTAAAAGTAAATTAGGGAATTGCTTTTGTGCTGCAGATGGATTTCTCATAGCTCCAGATAGGTAGTTACCAAAAATAATTCCGATACCTACACCAGCTCCAGCTAATGCGATTGCAGCAAGACCTGCTCCAATCATTTTTGCCGCTTCTAACTCCATTTTTCCTCCTTTTTTAGTTAATGATGTAAATTTAATGCATCATTTAAATAGATGCAGGTTAGTATTGCAAAAACATAGGCTTGAAGAAATGCTACTAAAATTTCTAAACCTGTTAATGCTACTGAAAAACTAAGCGGTAACCAACCACCTAATATTCCTAAACTAATTACGAATCCTCCAAAAACTTTTAACATTGTGTGACCTGCCATCATATTTGCAAATAATCGAACTGATAGGCTAACAGGTCTGCTTAAGTATGAAATAATTTCTATTATAGTAATAAGAGGCAGAAGAACAGCTGGTACTCCACTGGGAACGAATATACTCAAATATTTAAAACCATGTTTTAAAAACCCTATTATGGTTACAGCAATAAAAATAAACAATGCCATTATTAAGGTTACAATGATGTGACTTGTTACCGTAAACGAGTAAGGCAGCATACCTACCATGTTGCATAAGAGAACAAACGTAAATAAACTAAATATAAAAGGAAAATAAGGTTTAGCTTTAGAGCCCGCTGTATCATTGATCATCTTGGCGATAAAATTATAGAGCATCTCCGAGATTAATTGAATCTTGCCAGGAATCATTTTTTTTTCTTTTGTTCCTAAGAATAAAAAAAGTAAAATAGAAGCCAAGCTAATAAGCATAAATAAACTAGCATTAGTAAAAGACAAATCTATTCCAGCAATTTTTATTTCAGGTCCTATTTTATGAACACTGAATTGTTCCATTGGGTTACTTGCCATAAAAATCCTTAAATTTAATCCTCTTTTTGCATTCGGTTAGCAGTTCTGAAGACGTTTAACATTCCAGCGGCAGCTCCCAAAAAAAAGAAAATTATTATTAACCATGGTTTAGTACCAAACCAAGTATCTAAAATAAACCCAATTATTGTCCCAACCCCAACAGCTGCAACTAATTCTGTGCCTAATTTGAATGCATTGCCCATAAAAGAGCCTTTTTTTTCATTCTCTGAAATAACTTGTTTTTTAATTTTCGATTTTGCAATTTTAAGGCGAGTTTTAAAATCTTCAGGAGTTGTCATTTTTTTTATCTAGGCCACCAGATCTTCTGCCTTTTGTAAGTCTACCGAAACTAATTGACTGATACCTTGTTCAGCCATTGTAACACCATAAAGTCTGTGCATTCTAGACATAGTTAGCGCATGGTGAGTTATAATTATAAATTTAGTTTTAGTTATCTTTGTAAGTTCATCTAATAAACCACAAAACCTTGTTACGTTAGCATCATCTAAAGGAGCGTCAACTTCATCCAAGACACAAATAGGAGATGGGTTAACTAAAAAAACAGCAAACACCAAAGATAATGCTGTTAAAGCTTGTTCTCCTCCAGATAATAGAGTAATTGATTGAAGTCTTTTTCCTGGTGGAGAAACAAACATTTCTAAACCCGCTTCTAAAGGATCGTCGGAATCAACCAATTCAATTTTCGCAGTTCCTCCACTAAATAATTTTGTGTAAACTTCGTTAAATTTTCTATTAACTTTTGTAAAAGCTTCAAGAAGTCTTTCTCTCCCTTTTTGATTTAGTTCATCAATACTAGCTTTCAATTTTACTATTGCAGAGTAAAGATCAGCTCTATCATCCTCCATTTTTTTTATTTCTGACTCATATTTTTTTGTTTCTTCATCAGCTCGAAGGTTTACAGAACCTAAAGATTCTCTTTGTTTTTTTATTTTCTCAACTTTTTGTACTTGGTCATCTATGCTAGGAAAATCTTGAATAGATAAGTTGCTTAAATCTGACAGAGCCAACAGAGAATTTTCATTTTCAATATTAAGTTCATTTTTTACAGAATATAATAAGTCTTTTTTCCTGTTTTCAATTCCTTCAGTAGTGGCTTCATTTCTAGCTTTGCTTTCTTTTAAGTTTGATAATTTTAATTGTATTTCTTTTAAATTTTGATTGATTAAAGAAAATTTTTTCTCAGACTCAATTAATTCAGTTTCAATCTCTTCATTTCTTTTTTTAGTATTTTCTAGATTTTGGAGGTTTTGTCCTTTTGAGGTTGCTATTCGCTCAGGATTTTTTTGATTTTCATCTTGC
>CABYKW010000046.1 GCA_902519635.1 uncultured Pelagibacteraceae bacterium | reverse complement strand
TAATTGTAAAAGCCCCACAAGGATCAGGTTTTAATTTTACAAAAACTAAAGCAGAGGAAATTGAGAAACTCTTACTTCCTGAAGTAGGTAAAGGAGAGTACAGAAAACTTATAATGAGAGTACCAGGATTTGGAAGATCAGCAAAACAGGTTAATAGCGGTTTTATTATAGTGCTTCTAGAACCTTGGTCAAAAAGAGATCGGCATGGAGTTAAAATAATGAGAGAGTCATTTGGAAAGATAGGAAAGGTTCCTGGAGTTCTAGCATTTCCCATCATGCCACAAGGAATTCGAACTGGAGGAGTTGAAAGTCCTGTTCAATTTGTAATATTAGGCAATACTTACGATCAACTTATTAAGTGGAAAGAAATTATAAAAAAAGAAGCAAGAAAGAATCCAGGCTTAGTATCAATACAAGATGACTTTGATTTGAACAAACCTCAACTCAATGTCCAGATAAACCAAAAAAAAGCAGCCGACTTGGGAGTTTCTACTGAAGACATAGGAAGAACAATTGAAACTATTTTTGGTTCAAAAAAGGTTACTAATTTTACTCAAGATGGAAAAGAATATTCAATTATTCTTCAAGGAGACATAAAGGATAGACAAGAACCTGACAGTATCAGCAAAGTATTTGTTAGATCAAAAAATAATGGAAAGCTAGTTTCTATATCTAATTTAGTTGAGTACAATGAAGAAGGTCAGTCTCCTTTTTTAGCAAGATATAATAGACAAAAAGCAGTTACAATTTCCGCGAGACTAGTGGGGGACTATTCATTAGATGAGGCATTAAAGTTTTTAGTTAATGTTGTGGAAGAAAATATTCCTCAAGCTCAAATAGCTTACAAAGGTGAGAGTGAAGAATATAAAAAAACAAACACCGAATTATATATTATTTTTGCTTTGGCCCTAATTACGGCCTATCTTGCTATGTGTGCTCAGTTTGAAAGTTGGAAACATCCACTCACAATTATGTTAACTGTTCCTATGGCTATCCTTGGAGGATTGCTAGGTATTCTGGTCGTAGGGTCCTCCTTAAATGTTTATAGCCAAATAGCATTAATAATACTGATAGGGTTATCCGCGAAAAATGGAATTTTAATTGTTGAGTTTGCAAATCAATTAAGAAAAGAAGGAAAAAATTTAGAAGTAGCAGTATTTGAGGCAGCAGCCATCAGATTAAGGCCAATCTTAATGACTAGCCTCTCTACTATTATAGGTGTGTTACCCCTTATCATAAGCTTTGGACCTGGTGCAGCAAGTAGACTTACAGTAGGAATTACAATATTTGCTGGGATGATATTTTCAACTTTTTTTACTCTCTATGTAATACCAACTATCTATACTGTTGTTGGAAAAAATACTCAAAGGATTGATGCTGTAGAAATTGAGTTAAATAAACAACTTAAAAAATAATATATTTATTTTTATCTAGATTTTTTTTACAGAGTGTAAGTTGTTTTCGGTACTTACTTGCCGTATCTCTTACTGACTTAGCATAAATAACAGCTTTTTTATCTTTTGAATAATTTTTATAATCTCCCCAGCCTTTATAATAAGCTAGATACTGTCTATAAGCATCTTTCTTAGATATCTTTAATATCTCAGAAGTTTTATGAATATACCAACCTATAAAATCAACTGAGTCTTTAAAACGAGCACGCGTTGCTAAAGGATTGTCGGTTTCTCTTTTGTATTGCTCCCAGGTCCCTTTTACAGCCTGAGAATATCCAAAAGAACTAGATGGTCTTTTAAAAGGAATGACTTTAAATAATTTTTTCCTAGGAGGTTTAGCTAACCAATTAAAATCACTCTCTTTTTTTACAAAAGCTAATTGTAAATGAATAGGTGCTCCCCATTTCTCATATGAAGCTTTAGCATGTTTGTACCAAAGATATCTTTCTTCAAAGATTGCGCAGCTATTTTGAGTGTTTTTTGGAATTGAAGAACAGGCGGTAACAAAGAATAATAAAATTAATAAATAAAAATTTGTTTTACGAATCACTTAATGATTATAAATCATTTATATTTTCTTCTCCAATCCCAAGGCATATCAAATTCTCCTTGCCAAATTCCTATCTTGCTTTCTTTTGCGCTATTTTCACTATCTAAATATTTTTTAGAATATTTTTTATAAGCTACAGCATTTCCTGTGATAACCATCATTGCATTTAAAACAATTGTAGATCCCTCCATTCTTCCCGGCACTCTACAAATTGCTAAGGGTCGACCATAAACATCAAGATTTTTCCATTGGCATAGAACTCTATGGCCATTAATAAGACTCTTCAGTGCTTCCGTTGAAGTACGCCCACAATTATAAGCTTTTGAACTTATTTTACAAATTTGATTTTTCTCTGGAGCATCAATGCCAAAAAGTCTTATTCTTAAATTTTTTATTACAATAGTGTCTCCATCTACAACTTTTGCATTTCCTCTAACGTATGAACTTCCGTAGCTGTCTGGATCAGATGAGTCTTGTGAATATGCGCTGAAAGAAAATAAAAATAATATTAATATTATAGATAAAATCAAGCTTAGCTTTTTCATCAGGTCTTTTTATATTTTTTAT
>CABYKW010000045.1 GCA_902519635.1 uncultured Pelagibacteraceae bacterium | reverse complement strand
TATGGCATCAGAGATTTTAGAGGTGGTGGAAGACAATCTGCTAGAGAAACTGCTTGTAGGGTAGCTGCCGGAGCTGTTGCTAAAATAGTTTTAAAGAAAATTATAGGTAAAAAATTTAATGTAATTGGTGCAGTAACTCAATTAGGATTAATGTCTTGTGATAAACAGAATTGGAAAAACTCTGAAATAAGAAAAAATCCTTTTTTCTGCCCTGATAAACGATCAGTAAAATTATGGGAAAAATATCTTTTGGCTGTTAGAAAAGCAGGTTCTTCTTGTGGAGCAGTAATTGAACTTAGAGCATCTGGAGTTCCTGTAGGATTAGGTGCTCCTATTTATTCAAAATTAGATACTGATATTGCCGCTTCACTAATGAGCATCAATGCAGTTAAAGGTGTTAATATTGGATCTGGAATGAATGCAGCTTTTTTAAGTGGTGAAGAAAATTCTGATGAAATTAGAAAAAGTTCTGGAAAAATTAAGTTCAAAACTAATCATGCTGGAGGAATTTTAGGAGGAATTTCTTCAGGTCAAGATATAGTTGCATCTTTTGCGGTTAAACCAACTTCCTCAATTTTAACCAGTCGAGAAACTATAGATAAAAAAGGTAAAAATACAAAAATTTCTGTCAAAGGAAGACATGATCCTTGTGTAGGAATAAGAGCTGTTCCTATAGGCGAGGCAATGATAAGTTGTGTTATACTCGATCATTTATTAATGCATCGAGCACAGTGCAGTTAATTAGAAATCTTGTTTTTATTCTTAGCTAAAACAATATTTGAGTTTAAAGTTTCTTCGATTTTACTGGCAATTGAAAAACTGTCCAATCCTGCTTTTTGATACATTTTTTCTGGAGTGTCTTGATCAATAAATAAATCGGGTAAAATCATAGATCTAAACTTTAATCCTTTATCAAATACTCCTCTATCTGACAAAAATTGCATTACGTGAGAGCCAAATCCACCAATTGATCCTTCTTCAATAGTGATTAAAACTTCGTGATTATTTGCAGATTCCATTATTAATTTTTCATCTAGAGGCTTAGCAAATCTTGCATCTATGATTGTAATGTCTATTCCTTTTCTGGACAATATCTCTGAGGCTTTTTTGCATTCTGTTAATCTTGTTCCAAAATTTAAAATTGCAACTTTTTTACCTTCTTTAATAATCCTACCTTTTCCAATTTCTATAAGTTCATTTATTGAAGGCATTTCTACACCTACTCCGTTTCCTCGAGGGTATCTAAATGCTGATGGACGATCGTTTATATGAACAGAAGTATTAATCATTTTAACTAACTCGGACTCATCACTGGCAGCCATAACAACGAAGTTAGGTAAAGTAGATAAATATGTAATATCAAACGAACCAGCATGTGTTGGTCCATCAGCACCAACAAGTCCTGCTCTATCAATTGCAAATCTTACTGGTAATGACTGGATAGCAACGTCATGAACAACTTGATCATAAGCTCTTTGAAGAAAAGTTGAATAAATAGCAGCATAAGGCTTGTAACCTTCAGTAGCAAGACCTGCTGCAAAAGTTACAGCATGTTGTTCAGCTATACCAACATCAAAAGTTCGATCGGGAAATCTTTTTTCAAATAAATTTAAGCCAGTTCCTGATGGCATAGCTCCAGTTATTCCAATAATTTTAGTGTCCTGTTCTGCATGTTTAATTAAAGTTTCAGCAAAAACTTTTGTGTATGAAGGTGCATTTGATTTAGACTTGCTTTGCTCACCAGTGGCTATATTAAATTTAGATACTCCATGGTATTTATCACCTGACTCCTCTGCTGGTTTATATCCTTTTCCTTTTTGAGTTCTTACATGGATTAATATTGGGCCTTGATGATTTGAATTTTTAACGTTTTCAAATATTTGAACTAAATTGTCGACATCATGTCCGTCTACTGGACCAATATAATAAAAACCTAATTCACTAAATAAAGTTCCACCAGTTACTATTCCTCTTAACAAATCTTCCGCTTTAGCAGCTTTTTGACTAAATCTTTTTGAAAAAGCAGAAATTACCATTTTGACTGTTTCTCTAAGACTAAAATATAGTTTACCTGACAAAAGTTTTGCTAGGTATTTGCTCATAGCTCCCACAGGTTTTGCTATGGACATATCATTATCATTCAGAACAACTATAAGTTTTGACTTTAACGCTCCAGCATTATTCATGGCTTCATAAGCCATACCTGCACTCATTGCACCGTCGCCTATAACTGCTACTACATTATTATTATTATTTGATAATTTTTTAGCTACAGCCATTCCAAGAGTTGACGAAATAGAAGTTGAGCTGTGTGCTGCACCGAATGGATCATATTCGCTTTCAGTTCTTTTGGTGAATCCAGATAAACCCCCACCTTTTCTTAAAGTCTTAATTCTATCTTTTCTGCCAGTTATAATCTTGTGTGGGTAGGTTTGATGACTTACGTCCCAAACTAACTTATCTTTTGGAGTATCAAAGACATAATGTAAAGCTACTGTTAATTCTACAACACCAAGACCAGCACCAAGATGCCCTCCAGTTTCAGAGACTACATCGATCAATTCATCTCTTAATTCATCCGAGATTTGTCTAAGTT
>CABYKW010000044.1 GCA_902519635.1 uncultured Pelagibacteraceae bacterium | reverse complement strand
AGAGCAATTTTAGCTACTTCTTCAGTAACTCCATCTACCTCAAAAATAATTCTTCCAGGTTTTACTCTACATGCATAATATTCTGGTGATCCTTTTCCTTTACCCATTCTAACTTCTGTTGGTTTTTTTGATACTGGTATATTGGGAAATATTCTTGTCCAAACTTTTCCAGTTCTTTTCATATATCTTGTTAAAGCTACTCTCGCTGCTTCAATTTGTTTTCCGATAACTCTTTCAGGCTCCATTGCTTTAAGGCCAAATTGACCATAATTTAATTTTATAGCTCTTGAGGCTTTTCCGTGAATTCTCCCTTTAAATGCTTTTCTATATTTAGTTCTTACTGGCTGAAGCATTTTTTACCCTTTCCTTTTTTTCTTTTTCTACATCTTTTGCCATTAGCTCGCCCTTATAGATCCATACTTTGATACCAATTATTCCATAAGTTGTTAAAGCTTCAGCAAATCCATAGTCAATATCTGCTCTTAAAGTGTGAGAAGGTATACTTCCTTCTCTTAACCACTCAGTTCTAGCAATTTCATTTCCTGCCAATCTACCGCTTAACATAACTTTAATCCCTTTTGCATTTAATCTCATTGCAGACTGCATAGCTCTTTTCATAGCTCTTCTATAAGCTATTCTCTTAACAAGTTGTTGTGCAATGTTTTCTGCTACTAAATTAGAATTAAGTTCAGGTTTTTTTATTTCTTTAATATTTACACTGACATCACCTTCAGTAATCTTCATGATATTCTTTTTAATTTTTTCAATATCAGCTCCTTTTTTACCAATGACAAAACCTGGTCTAGAAGTATGAATTGAAACCTTGCATTTTTTTGAAGACCTTTCGATTATAATTTCAGAAACTCCTGAATTAGTTATATTTTTTTTAATATAATTTCTTATTTTGAAATCTTCTATTAAATATTTACCAAAGTCTTTTTTCTTTGCAAACCATGTAGAGTCCCAACCTCTATTGATACCTAGTCTTAAGCCTATAGGATTAATCTTTTGTCCCATTATTTACTTTCCTTTTTTTCTTTTTTTTCTTCGAGTACGATTGTTATTCTGCTAAATGGTTTTTTAATTGGACTTGCTCTTCCTTTTGCTCTTGGTCGAAATCGTCTCATTACAAGAGATTTTCCAACATAAGCTTCTTTAACAAATAAATTATCTATATCATATTGATGATTGTTTTCTGCATTTGAAATTGCAGATTTAACTGTTTTACTCACGTCTTTAGCTATTCTTTTTCTTGTAAATTCTAAATCTCTTAAAGCTAAATCTGCTTTTTTTCCTTTAATGTAATTTAATACTAATGCCAATTTTCTAGGGCTTGATCTTACGTTTTTGTTTATAGCTTTAACTGTTGTGTTATTTTTTTGCATCTTCGCCTCCGGCTTTCTTTGGCTCAGCAGATGCAACTGCCGCAGCTTTTTTGTCTGCTGGTGTATGTCCTTTAAATGATCTGGTAGGAGCAAATTCTCCAAGTTTATGACCAACCATTTCTTCAGAAATGGTTATAGGTATAAAAGATTTTCCATTATGTATCATAAAACTATGGCCCACAAAATCAGGTATAATTGTAGAATGTCTTGACCAAGTTTTTATTGGTTTTTTATTTGGAGAATCCTTAAGTTTATCAATCTTTTTTAATAAACTTGGGTGAACAAATGGTCCTTTCCAGACAGATCTAGTCATTATTTTCTTTTCTTTCTTCTTGTTATAATTAACTTATCGCTTCTTTTTGGTCTTCTTGTCTTCAATCCTTTAGCAGATTGTCCCCAGGGTGATACAGGGCTTCTTCCGCCAGATGTTTTCCCTTCACCACCGCCGTGCGGATGGTCTACAGGGTTCATTGCAACACCTCTTGTTTGAGGTCTTTTTCCTCTCCATCTATTTCTTCCTGCTTTACCTATTTTAATATTTTTTTGATCTGGGTTGGATACAACACCAATAGTTGCTCTACAAGCGCTATTAACTTTTCTTGTTTCCCCAGATGATAATTTTAATATTGCATAATCGCCATCAAAACCTGATAGAGTAATCGAAGATCCTGCTGATCTAGCAAGTTTGCCTCCATTTCCAGGTATTAGTTCAACATTATGTATAGATGATCCAGGTGGTATATCTTTTAATTCTAAAGAGTTTCCAGTTTTAATTTCAGCATTTTTTCCTGACTCAATTTTATCTCCTTGTTTTAATCCTTGAGGACAAATTATATAAGATTTCTCTTTATCCTCGTAAGTTATCAATGCTATGTAGGCTGTTCTATTTGGATCATATTCAATTCTATCAACAACTGCAGGAATATTTATTTTTTTTCTAAAAAAATCTATAACTCTAAACTTATGTTTTGAACCACCGCCAATATGTCTAGATGTAATACGTCCATAATTATTTCTTCCTCCTGTAAAATTTTGACCACGCGTTAAAGGTTTGTATGGAGATCCTTTCCACAAATTACTTTTATCAACTACTACAGTTCCTCTAGTAGATTTTGTATAAGGTTTAAATGTTTTAAGTGCCATAATTAAATACCAGTTGTCAAATCAATACTTTGACCTTTTTTAAGAGTTATAATTGCCTTTTTGTATCCACTTTTATAAGATTTTTTTCCTTGTTTAATTTTAAGTTTAGTTTTTGAGTTTATAATATTCACTTTAATTACATTCACTTTAAATAGTTTTTCT
>CABYKW010000043.1 GCA_902519635.1 uncultured Pelagibacteraceae bacterium | reverse complement strand
CTTTAAAAGTTTCAATTAATCCCTCTGCAACAATTTTTAAATCGTTATTGTTCATTTTTAAATTTTTCTAGTGTAATTATTTCAATATTTAATACTTTTTTTCCAACATTTTCAAAATTAACAGTAACTTTATTCTTAATGACAGACTGAATTTGCCCTATACCCCAACTTTTGTTTGCAGGATTCAGAACATAATCACCTGGTTCAAAGTCAATATACATTATGGAAAATAACTTATATTTATATTATACACTTTTATAATGAATTCTCTAGGAATTAATAAATTAAAAAAAGAGACAAAAGTAGTTGTTGCTATGTCTGGAGGAGTAGACTCATCTGTAGTTGCGGCTCTTATGAAAGAAGAAGGCTATGATGTAACTGGGATTACTTTAAAACTATATGACGATGCAAAGCCATCAAAAGAGGGAAGACAATGTTGTGCTGGTCAAGATATTTTGGATGCTAAAAGAGTATCAGAAAAGCTTAATATAAAACATGAAATTTTATTTTATCAAAAGAAATTTAAATCTGAAGTTATCGATTCTTTTATTGACAGTTATGTAAGCGGTGAAACACCTATTCCATGCGTACAGTGTAATCAAACTGTCAAATTTAGAGATTTATTTAAATATGCAAAAGATTTAAATGCTGATGCACTAGTTACTGGTCACTACGTTTCAAGAATTCAGAAGAATGGCCATGCTAATATGTATAGAGCTAAAGACCGAAATCGAGATCAAAGCTATTTTCTATTTAGCACTTCCCAAGAACAACTTGATTTTCTTAGATTCCCTTTAGGTCAGATTGATAAATCAGAAACCAGATCTATAGCTCAAAAACTAAAATTAAATGTAGCTGATAAACCTGA
This sequence comes from uncultured Pelagibacteraceae bacterium, assembly GCA_902519635.1. The sequence goes on along the minus strand of CABYKW010000043.1, from coordinate 1,843 downwards.
CAGCCAAGATATTTGTTTTGTTCCTAATGGGGATTATAGTTCAGTTATAAAAAAATTTAGACCCGAGTCTTTCAAGCCTGGAAAAATTTTGGATATTTCCGGCAATCAATTAGGAGAGCATGAAGGAATAATAAATTATACAATAGGACAAAGAAAAGGGATTAAAATACCTGATGAAAAACCTTTATACGTCATAAATATTAATGCTGACAATAATACAATAATAGTAGGTGCTAAAAAGTTTTTAGAAATTAAAGAAATTAAATTAAGAGATTTAAATTTATTAGGAGACAAGCAAGATTTTGAAAATCTAATTTATATAAAAGTAAGATCCACAGGAAAACTTCTTAAAGCAAAAATTACAGTTTTAAATGATACTGCAAAAGTTGAAATTTTGGAGAGTGAAACAGGAATCTCACCTGGCCAAGCATGTGTTTTTTATTCGAAAGATGACTATGGGGATAAAGTGCTTGGCGGAGGATGGATACATAAGACTTATAACAGAAATTTATCCACTTAGTTAACAGGTAATTTCAGAACACGTATAAGGTGATACCCTTTTTTTTTTAAAGTGATTTAATGTAATTAATTAAGAGGCAACTCTTAACTGGCCATTTAGGGAAAAACCGAGAGGTTCAAGCTTAAAGGGCAGAAAGGTGGACCTAGTAGCGCTAGAATAGTCCATCGGGAAGGCTTGGCGGTAGCGCCTACAACGACGAGCCAAAACTACTAAATTTCTGGGCGAAAGCCTAGAAATTTAAGTGGTTCTTCTCCAAAAAAATTATTCAATTAACTCCAAATATTCCTATTATTTCAGAATAAACTTATTGCTAAAAAATGAAGCCAGAATATCAATAGAAAAGCCTCGCTCGAAAACATTGAGTAAAGATCGTCTAATCCTCTATATAGTTCAAAACTATCAAAAATATTTCCTTCTAAAAAAATATCAAATACTACTAAGCCATAGGCAAAAGCTAAAAGCAACGGAGCGATAATAGATTGAGTAAAAAAATTAGTTACCCCATGGTTCGGCAACATTATCAACAACAACCAAAATGGTATAACACCCCAATTAGCTATTAAATAAATATTTTCATAGGTTAATATATCTAGAAGATTATTTATCATGAAAAATAATATAGTATATTAACTTAATGAATCCCACATCAAATAAAAGTGATTTTGAAGACCTTACCACGAGTCTTAAAGATTTAGCTTATTCTTATTTGGAAAAATATAGTCCCTCGAAACAGCAGCTAAAAGTTTATTTATTAAAAAAATATTTAACTAAAATCAAAGGCACTATTTCCAAAAAAGAAGTTTCATCTATTATAGATGAGGTAATTAAAAATCTTGAAAAAAATAGAATTATAAATGATGAGCTTTATTCAGACTCGAAGGCTCGAATGTATTTAAGAAGAGGTTATTCTTTAAATAAGATAAATCAATCCTTAAGATACAAGGGGATAGACAGCAAATTTATCAAACAGAGTATTGATAAAATTAAAGAAAATGAAATAGAGCCTGATTTTGTTTCTGCATTAAAATTATGCAAAAGAAGAAGAATTGGGCCATTGAGACCACAGGCTAATAGAGAATTATTTTACAAAAAAGATATGGGCATACTTGCAAGAGGTGGTTTTCATTTTGACTTGTCTAAAAGAGTTTTAAATCTTGACATTAATGAGTTTAAGAAATTACTCAAGATTGTTTAATTTTTTTTTTCTCTCTTCTTCAACTAATTGATCCAATTTTCTTTTTAGTAAATTTCTTACAATGATAAAAAAAAGAATGCCGAAAAAAGTAACTGATATAATTATAGCTAATATGGTTTTAAGCATTT
>CABYKW010000042.1 GCA_902519635.1 uncultured Pelagibacteraceae bacterium | reverse complement strand
ATGGAAGTCTTCAGTCTGCTCATAAGTTGGTCACTAGCCATTTAAGATTAGTAGCAAAAATTGCTATGGGTTATCGAGGGTATGGTTTACCTGTAAATGAATTAATATCTGAAGGAAATATAGGTTTAATGCAGGCAGTAAAAAAATTTGACCCAGATAAAGGTTTTAGACTAGCAACTTATGCTATGTGGTGGATTAAAGCTTCAATTCAAGAATATGTCCTAAGATCATGGAGCCTAGTTAAAATGGGAACGACTACAGCTCAAAAAAAACTTTTTTTTAATTTAAAAAAACTTAAAAATCAAATTGCACCTGGTCAAGAAGGTGATCTAAAAAACGAGCAAGTAGAGGAAATTTCTAAAAGGCTCGATGTTAACTCTGAAGAAGTAGTAAATATGAATAGAAGAATGATGGGTCAAGAAAAATCTCTAAATGACCCAATCAAAAAAGGGGAGACAGATGAATGGCAAGATTGGCTTGTGGACGATAGTTTAGATCAGGAATTAATTATTTCACAAAAACAAGAGTATGACGATAAAAAAGAATTATTAGATGATGCCATGAAAATTTTAAATGAAAGAGAAAAAGAAATTATTATGGCTAGACGACTTTCTGAAAATCCAAAAACCCTTGAAGAATTAAGTAAAATATATAAAATTAGTAGGGAGAGGATAAGACAGATTGAAACTAAAGCCTTTGAAAAATTACAAAAATCTATGATTAATTCTAGTAAATCAAAAAATTTACTTCCTGCAAATTAAATCTTGAAGGGATCTTCTATTAAAATTGTATCATCTCTCTCCGGGCTCGTAGAAATACTTGAAACCTTAGCTCCAATAAAATCTTCTAAAGCGTATATATAATTTTTAGCTTTTTCAGGCAAATCTTTGATATTTCTTATCCCCTGTGTGGAACTTTTCCATCCAGGAAAAGTTTTATAAACAGGTTTAATTTTTGATTGGTCTTCTGAAGCTGTAGGTAAATAATTTATTTTCTTTCCATTTAATTCGTATTCAACACATATTTTAATTTCATCCAGTTCGTCTAAAACATCTAGTTTAGTTAGGGCTATCGCATTTATGCCAGCGATTTTTATAGTTTGACGCACTAAAACACCATCAAACCAACCACATCTTCTTTTTCTTGCAGTTACGGTTCCAAATTCTTTTCCTCTTTTTCCTAAGCTTTCACCAATTTTATTTTTAAGTTCTGTAGGAAACGGGCCACTGCCAACTCTTGTTGTGTAAGCTTTAGTAATGCCTAAAACATAATTTATTTTATTTGGTCCTAAACCAGATCCTGTTGCTGCCATTGCTGGTACTGTATTTGATGAAGTAACGTAAGGATACGTTCCGTGGTCTACATCTAAGAGTATTCCTTGAGCTCCTTCAAATAATATTTTTTTTCTATCTTTTATAAACTCATCTAATTTTAACCAAACAGGTTGTGCAAATTTTAAAATTTCTGGAGCAATTTTTAATAATTTTTTTTTAAGATCAGCTTTTTTATAAAGCTTTTTTTTTAAACCCTTTCTAATAGCGTTATGATGTAATAATACATTTTCCAATCTACTATCAAGATTGCTGCTTGATCTTAAGTCCATGACTCGGATAGAACGTCTTCCAACTTTATCTTCATAGCAAGGACCAATCCCTCTTCTAGTAGTTCCAATTTTGCTTTTTCCAGCAGCATCTTCTCTTATTTCATCCATTTCTTGATGAAATGGAAGTATTAGTGAAGCTGACTCAGAAATCATGAAATTATCTGAACTTACATTTATTCCCTTTTTTTTTATTTCTTTAATTTCATCTAACAAAGCCCAAGGATCTATAACGACACCATTGCCTAAAATTGATATTTTTCCGTGTCTTACTATTCCAGAGGGTAATAGTCTTAATTTAAATACTTTTTTATCAATAACTAAAGTGTGTCCAGCATTATGACCACCTTGAAAACGAACAACTACATCTGCTTCACTAGATAGCCAGTCTACAATTTTTCCTTTACCTTCATCTCCCCACTGCGAACCTACAACAACAACATTTTTCATTATCTAAATCTTTTATTTATTATTATTGAATTTAAATGATTTATTGGACCATGCCCTTTTCCATAATTAGGATTAGATACTATCGCTTGGTTAACATATTTAATTCCTAACTCACAGGATTTCTTTAAAGGTTTTCCACATGATAAAAAAGTTGCAATTGCACTAGATAAAGTACAGCCTGTTCCATGGGTATTTTTAGTTTGAATTTTTTTGTTTTTGAAAATCTTAATCTCATTTCTGTTTAAAAAAATATCTTCCATATGCTTTGATTTTCTGTGGCCTCCTTTTATCAAAACATTCTTAACACCTAACTTCAACAAAATATTGGCGGCGTGAATCATGTCTTCTAGACTTTTAATTTTTATATTTGTTAAAATTTCAGCTTCAGGAATGTTTGGTGTTATCAAATAAACTTTTTTTATCAATCTATCTTTTAAAGTTTTAATTGCTGATTTATTGATTAACCTAGCTCCTCCTTTAGCAACCATAACAGGATCTAAGACAATCTTGGAAGTTTTTGTTTTCTTTAAGGCATTTGCTACAGATTTAATCACTTGAGATGAGTGAAGCATACCAATCTTAATCCCATTTGGTTTTATATCTTTGGTTGTAAATAGAATTTGATTTGCTATCTCTTTAGGTTGAATAGGAATTACTTTCTTTACTCCTTTTGTGTTTTGAACTGTGACAGCAGTAACTGCTGTCATTGCATAGCCGCCAAGAGCAGTAACCGTTTTAATATCTGCCTGAATT
>CABYKW010000041.1 GCA_902519635.1 uncultured Pelagibacteraceae bacterium | reverse complement strand
CATCTTTATAAGTGGGATTTTTTAAGTGTCCTCCAGAATATCCTGAAATAGATTGTATAATTCCTTCAACTTTATCAAAAGATTCTTCCATACACCAAAAACAACCACCAGCAAAATAAGCTTTTTTATAATAAGAATTTTCATTTGAATTACCAGCCGTTACTTTCAATTCTCCAGCAGTTACTAGATTTATATGAAACAATAAAGTTTGACAAATTGATGCAAATAAAATGATTTTTTTCATTGCTAGATTCTAAGATAGATTTCAAATATTAAAAGGTGTATCTTGTCCTATATGGAAGATTTGCCAGACAATATTTGTGAAGAATGCAAAAAAGAAGATGAAAGTGTTAATTCAAATCTAATTATTACTGGATATAAGATTTGTAATAGCTGTAAACTATCTAAAACAATTTTTCCTGTTTAAATTCCTTTAAATAAAATAATTACTAAAAATAAGAAAAATGCTTGAAATAACCAAGCAACAATTACAACTCCTAGTGCTTTCCATAAGCTTTCATAATCTAAAGCAGATTTGACAGCTACCACCATGCAAGCCAGCATCCAAAATGCTGAGCCAATAAAAGTTACTGTCATTAAATCTGGGGTAACACCAAAAACTCTAATTAAACCTGGAGCGCTAGAAAAACCTATTGTTCTGAGCAATTCTCCATGATTGCTTTTAGTTTTTGGCCCTCCAAATAATTTCACTCCAACAAAATAGATTACATAAGCCCATACATACCAGCTTAATAACGACAAGACTGGCGCTAATAAAAAATTAGATGCACCTAACTGTAAAGCTCCTACTCCTGCAGCTAAACTAGATAGAACTACTACTATACCAGCTTGAATAGTTGCTGATTTATCTTTCTCCACCTCCTCATAAAGATCAATATCAATCTTTATTGCTCTAAATACTCTATTAAAAAAAATAGAAATCATTTTTTTATCTTTCAAAATGTATATAACTTAATTGTAGAAAAAATATATATGAAAATAAAAAAAAATTTAGAACCAATTGTTTCTGGGATTTCAGCGGCTATAACTATAGGTATTCTGGCTTTTTTGACTTTAGAAACTTCAGCGGGAGTTTGGTTGATGTTTTCATTTGGAGCGACGGTTTTTATCGTATTTGTTCTTTATGATCTGGAAACTGCTCAACCCAAAAATATATTCTTTGGACATCTTATTTCTATTCTTGTAGGAATTATATTTAACGAAACAATTGGCCTTTCGTATTATTCTTTAGGTTTGTCAGTTGGAATTGCTGTTATATTAATGGTTTATTTTAAAGTTATGCATCCGCCAGCAGCATCTAATCCTTTAGTTGCGTTATTTATGGATTTGTCTTTTGATTTTATTATATTTCCAGTTATTTTAGGTTCTATAGTAATAATCTTATTATCTTTTTTAATTAATAAGATTATTCTAAAAAGAAACTATCCTAAACAATGGTTTTAATTTAACATAAATATTGTACTATTTAGTATAAATGCATAGCTTGACCATAGGAAGTAAGGTATCATTAAGTAAAAACTAACTTTGTCTTTGCTAAAATATCTTTTCATAAGTAAAACAATAAAAATTAAAATAATAACCAAATTTACCAAGGCGAGACCTATTTGATGAAAACCAAAAAAAATAATACTCCAGGAGCCATTAAAGAATAAATGAATGAAATAAAGTTTCAATATCTTTAAATCGAATGAATTTATCCATATTTTCCAAATCGCAATAGACATCATGATATATAATGTTGTCCATACCGGACCAAATACCCAGCTTGGAGGATTAAAACTTGGTAAAATAATCTCAGAATACCAAGGCTCTTTGAAGGAGTTAGTAGTAAAACCTCCAATAGCTGACGCTATAAACGTAATTAAAAGTATTAGAAATAAAGATAAATATTTATTCTTAGTCATATATTAATATATAACTAATTTATGTCTAAAAATCAGAAAAAAATTTGGATTACTGGGGCAAGCAGCGGAATAGGTAAAGCAGTAGCTGAAAAGTTCGCTGGAGAAGGTTGGCAGGTTGCAGTTTCAGCAAGAAGAAAAGAAATTTTAGAAGACATGGCAAAAAATTATAATATTTCTTCTTATCCTTTAGATGTCGTTAATGAACAAGATTGCAAAAATACTTTTCAAAAGATTGTTGCTGAATTTAATGAAATCGATCTTTGTGTTTTTTGCAGTGGAACTTATGATCCAAAAAAAGAAAGAGAGATCGATTTAAAACAAAATAAATTCGTTATGGAAGTAAATTATTTTGGAGTTTTAAATTGTGTTAAAGCTGTAGAAGAATATTTTAAAGATAGAAAAAAAGGACATATCTCGATAGTGTCATCTATTGCAGGATATAGAGGTTTACCTAATTCTAGTGGTTACGGACCTTCAAAGGCAGCTTTAAATAATTTCGCAGAGAGTATCTATTTTGATTTCAAAAAACATAATGTTAGAGTTTCAGTTATATCTCCTGGATTTATAAAGACACCTTTGACAGACAAAAATGAATTCCCAATGCCATTTTTAAGATCTGTAGAGTTTGCAGCTGAAAAAATATATACAGGCCTTACAAAATCAAATGCTTTTGAGATTCACTTTCCTAAACAGTTAACATTAATTTTAAAATTTTTAAGATTATTGCCCTATAAAATTTATCTATTCTTAATTTATAAATTATACAAACGTTAATCTTTAACAAACATCACTGTCAATTCAGCAACTTTGATTCCAAACTTAGTCATTGTTGCTCTATTAATTGCAACTCTATCATCTTGTTTAAAAATCCAATCATCGAAAGTAATTTTAATTTCTTTTCCTTTTACAGGAACTAACAAGACATACTCAAATTTAAATGCTGGACCATAAGAAAATCCTTTAGCTACTCCTACTACATCTTCT
>CABYKW010000040.1 GCA_902519635.1 uncultured Pelagibacteraceae bacterium | reverse complement strand
CTCATCTATCGGTAAATGGACTAATGCCGCAAATGCAGATAAAGCAATTGCTAGATACCAAGCATAATCATACGACCCATATAGGTCATAAAAGTATCCTCCTAAGAAAGCTCCAAGAAATGAACCAATTTGATGACTTAAAAATACAATTCCAAAAAGAGTGCTTAAATATTTAGTCCCAAAAATCTGAGCTACTATTCCGTTAGTTGGTGGGACTGTTGAAAGCCAAACCATGCCAAAAGTAATTCCAAAGAAAATTGACATTCCTAATGACGGAGGTGAGAATATAAAAATAGATATAATTACCGCCCTAGACGCATATAATAAACTTAACAAAATTTTTTTTTTATATTTAGTTCCAAGATAACCCATGCCTAAAGTCCCAACTATATTGAATAAACCTATTAGTGCTAAAATAATAGTTGCAGGCCAACCATCCATTCCTCTATCTTGCATATAACCTGGGATGTGTGTTCCAACTAAAGTGATTTGAAAACCACAAACAAAAAAACCACTTAATAACAAAATATAACCTTTATGAGAAAAAGCTTCTTTCATTGACTCAAAAAATGTTTGTTCTTTAGTGATTACATTGTTTGATGAGTCTTTTTTTGAAGGTAGAAGAAATAAAGAAGCTATAGCTCCAAAAACAACAAAGTACATAAAATATTTAAAAGTTTCCTGCCACCCTACTTCTCCTAAGCTATATTTTGTAAATAAAGGAGCGAGAAAATATCCAATGGACGCAGCAGCAGTAACTATTCCTGTAGCTAGTGTTCTATTTTTGTCAGTGAAATGCTTTCCAACTTCAGAAACTGGGACTGCTAAAGCTGTCGCTCCTAGTGCAGTTCCTACAAGAACTCCTAAACCAATTTGGAAAAAAATTCCGGTATTTGGTCCTGAATAAATCATAAAGAGTCCTAATCCAAAAATTATGAATCCCATGAAAACAGCTTTGTTTCCTCCATACTTGTCAGCTAATAATCCAAAGATTGGAGCAAAGAATCCCCAAAAAATCATTTGTATTCCAATAGCTAAGCCAAATTCAGTTCTAGTAACACCCAATCCTTCTTCGAAAGCTTGAAAAAATAAGCCAAAAGTCTGTCTCAACCCCATCGAAATAAGTATGACAGTGCATGCTGAGACTAAAATAATAAGCGTTAATCTGTTAGAAATAAATTTTTCAGACATTATTTAATATATCTTAAAGATTTTTTTAAATCTGCAATTAAATCTCTAGGGTCTTCAAGCCCTATATGGAGTCTTACAATGTGTTCATCTTTTGCAAATCTAAAATATTTTCTAGTTTGAGTGTACTTTGTGTTAGTTCTTAATTCTTGCAGAAGCACAAGACTCTCAAAACCACCCCAACTATAACCAATTCCAAATAATTCGAGAGAGTTAACAAATTTAACTACTGATGATTTTTTTTTACTTTTTATAACTACTGAAAACAAACCGTTAGCACCGGAGTAATATTTTTTCCATAATTTATAATTTTTAGAAGAAGGTTTGTAAGGATAAAGTATTTCTTTTATTTTTTTTTGTTTTTTTAAAAAATTAATAACTATTTTTGTATTTTCATAATGCTGCTTAAGTCTTACATCTAAAGTTCTTAAACCTCTAATGATTAGATATGCTTCGTCAGCAGACATTCTATAACCTGACAATTTGTAAAAAAACATTACTTTTTTAAAAACTTTTTTATTTACTGCTAGTGATCCACCCATTGCATCTGAATGACCTGAGTAATATTTTGTTGCTGAAGTAAAAGACAAATCAAATCCAAGTTTGAGAGGTTTTAAATATAAGGGTGTTCCCCAAGTATTATCAAGAAAAGTTAAAATATTCTTTCTTTTTGCTAATTTTACTATTTTAGAAAGATCTTGAAATTCAAAAGTATTACTCCCTGGATTTTCAACTAATATCATTTTAGTTTTTTTTGTGATTTTGTTCTTTAAATCTTCAAATTTATCTGGATCATAAAATTTTGCATTTATATTAAATTCTTTTACAAGATCCGCTGATATTTCTTTAGTTGGTCCATAAACATTGTCTGAAACTAAAATTTCATCTCCTGGTCTACATAAGCTCATAATTGCAAGAGCGACTCCCCCAAATCCAGTTCCTGTTAAAAAAACATGATAAGCTTGTTCCAGTTCTTTAAGTATATTTTCTAACTCTATTGTCGTGGAACTGCCATATCTTCCATAACTGTAATAACTAATTTTCTTATTAGATTTAATCTTTTTCTCATGCTGAAATAGTTCCTGCATAGAGTTAAAAAGTATAGTTGAAGCTCTTGTAACTGAGGGGTTAGCTGACCTATTGGCGCTATCTTTTGTCGGATGTTTTAAAAATGTGCTTATAGACTTTTTCATAAAATAAGTATAATTGAAGCCTACATAAGTTTTATACAAAAATATATAAAAGGAGTGAAAAATATGGGTTATCCCAAAAAACATAGAGGGCGTAGAAAGATTGGCTCTAAAAAAAGAAGAGCTAGAAAAAGAAATAAGAGAAAATAATCAATATTTATAATATCTATGAAAGAAATAGCTCAAATAAGAAAGTTGAGTTTATGGATTTTTCTTATTCCATTAATAGCAATCAATTTGTGTTTAATTATTTCTCAAAATCCAGAATTTCTTGAAAATACAATTTTCTCGGTTGATCAAATAGGAAGGTCTGGGTTTTCTATTCCTTATCTTGATGGAGGGCTATCAATAAGTAGAGCCTCGAGAACTTTCCCTCAATATTTGATATTTAAACCTGCTATGTTTTTAACTGCTGTACTTTTATTTATTTATTGGAAAAATAATAATCAACTGGTAAATAATTTAAACTTATCGAAAATTAATTACAAATTTAAAACATTTGGAATTTTATCAGCAATTTTTTTAGTAATTCATTCAATACTACTTGGCGTAAAATTTGACATTCAAATTTACAAACTTTTTAGAAGAGTGGTGCTTTTATTGTTTATTATATTCGAAATTATCGCTCAAGGAATTTTAGTTTACCATTTTTATAAACTTAAGTTAAAGTTAGA
>CABYKW010000039.1 GCA_902519635.1 uncultured Pelagibacteraceae bacterium | reverse complement strand
ATGTCAATTTTTAATTCTTTTTGAATTTCAAAATAATCTTTTTGAGTAAATCCAATATTTTCATAAAAAATATTGTTGTTCTTTAATATGTTTTCAACTTTTTCTAGATTATTTCTATCTATTTCTAGAACATATCTACCTTGATCTTCACCAAAAAAATATTTGAATAAATCTGTTAATTTTTTTGGTTTATCTATTTTAACTCCATAATTTGATCCCATAGACATTTCAGCTAACGTGATAATCAAACCACCACTAGAAATATCATGAACAGAATTAACTAAATCTTTATTTATTATTTCTAAGACACTTTCACCATTATTCTTTTCATTAATTAAGTTAATTTCTGGTGGTTGTCCTTCTAAAATCGAATGAATTTCCTCTAAAAAAATACTTTGTTCTAAATGTCCAAAAGTTTTGCCAATTAAAAGTAAAACACTATCATTTTTTTTTAGTTGATGGTTCATAGGTCTAATCAATTTTGAAATTAATCCAACTCCTCCTATTACTGGAGTAGGAGAGATATTTTTTTTATTTGTTCCGTTATAAAAAGAAACATTTCCTGAAACCACAGGATAGTTTAAAAACTCACAGGATTCTTTTATGCCGGCTAAACATTCTACAAATTCACCCATGATTTTAGGATCTTCAGGATTACCAAAGTTTAAACAATTTGTTATCGCTATTGGTTTGGCACCTACAGAAATTAAATTTCTCCAATTTTCACATACAATTTGTTTTCCACCAGTTAAAGGATGTGATTTACAATAATTTGATGAGGAGTCCACAGAAACAGCTATTGCTTTTTCCTTCTTATGAATTCTGATTATCGCAGCATCCGCTCCAGATTTTTGAGCCGTATCACACATTACCATTTGATCATACTGACTTGTAATCCAATTTTTGTTTGAATGGTTGGCAGAGGATAAAATTTTTATCAAAGCATCTTCAATTTTAATTTTTTTTAATTTTTTTAAATCAATCTTACTTTTAGTTAATTTTTTTTTTACCCATTTTCTATCATAGATAGGCGCTTTTGATGCTAAAGCATCCAAAGGAATTTCTCCTTCAATTTTATTGTTATATTTAAGAGTTAGTTTATTTGTATCAGTGGTTTTTCCAATTATTACAAAATCTAGATCCCATTTTTTAAATATCTTTTTTGCATGCTGTTCTTTTCCATCTTCAAGAATAATTAACATTCTTTCTTGACTTTCAGACAGCATCATTTCGTATGGGGTCATATTTTCTTCTCTACATGGAACTTTATCCAAATTAAGCTCAATTCCTAATTCTCCTTTTGATGCCATTACCAATAGAAGAAATTAAAAAACTTATTACTTCATCAATTCCTGATGCGTCCATAGAAATTAAAGATCTAATGGGTGACAATAATCATTATTCGGCTACTATTAAATCTAAAATGTTTAAAGGTTTAAACAAAATTGAACAACATAAACTAGTGTACAAATCTCTTAAAGGTAAGATGGGTAATGAGTTACATGCTTTCTCCATAACTACAGAGGCAATATAATGGAAATAAAAGAAAAAATTAAAAATTTAATAAGTGAAAATAAGGTTTGTTTATTTATGAAAGGTACGCCTGATCATCCACAGTGTGGGTTTTCTATGGCTGTAGTAAACGTGCTTAAACATTTAAAAGTTGAATTTAAAGGCATTAATGTTCTAGAAGATGAAATGATTAGGCAAGGAATTAAAGATTATAGTGATTGGCCCACAATACCTCAACTTTATATTAAGAATGAATTTATTGGCGGTTGTGACATAGTCAAAGAAATGTTTGAAAAAGGTGAACTAAAAAAAATGTTTATTAATAAAGGAATTATTTAATTGAGAAATTACATATATAAAACATTAATTGCCGTAATTGCGTTAATAGCTGTATTTGAATTTACTATAGGTAGAACTCTAAATAAAATTACAAAACAAACTGATATACTTTTAACTAAAGAAGGTAGAAAAGGAATGGTAGATTCTATAAAAATCGAAATGGAAAAAGCTGTAAAGAGAGAAAACTATTTAAAAAAAGATGAGAGAATTTTAATAAATAATTTTATAAACAAAATTAAAAAAGAACTAAATACTATAGAGTAAATTGTTAAAAAATTTCCTCAAAAAAATTCATATCTTTCATAACATTTATATTAAACACAAATATTTAATTAAAAAAAAATCTTATTCAATGGAAGGAGAGGATTTAGTAATAAAAGATTATACAAAAAATATTAAAAAAGGCTTTTACGTCGATCTTGGTTGCTATCATCCATTGCATCTTAGTAATACCTATTTATTATATAAAAATAGTTGGAGTGGGATTAATGTAGACATAAGTGAATTTTCTGTAGATTTATTTAATTTTATGAGACCAAATGATTTAAATATAAATTCTGCCGTTTCTAACACTGAAGATGAAATAAAAGTTTAAAACCAGTTTCGTAAATAGATTTACAATTATAAGGTAAACTTTTTTTTAGATTTCTTACATTTTGTACCGCTAAGAAGGGTCTTGGAAAATCAGTATCAACTTTTTGCCAAATATCAAAACACGTAAAATTTGTGTTATTTAAAAATGGTTTTACACCATGTATTGGATTGGCTAAAATACAATTATTTTGATTTTCCATATTCGTCAAGTAATGCGCAATTTCTTTTCCGCTTATTCCTTGATACTCCAATTCAAATTTGTTTGTTAAATCTAGGTATCTCGATGGAAGATTAAACCAAACGTATTGGTAAGGGTTAATTTTTATATTTTCTAAAATAAAAAAAGAAATAGTTAAAATGCTAAGAGTAAAAAATAATAATTTTGAAATTGTATATAAAGATACAAGACCTAAAATAATTATTAATGGTATCAAAAACATTACTTGTCTCAATTCATCGTATAAATGAACTTTTTTAATAATTAAAATTAAAGGTATTAAAATAACTGTTATTAAAATTGTGCCAAAATAAATTGATATTTTTTTTCTATTGAAAATTTTTTTTTCTGTAAAAGGTAAAATGATTAAACCCAAAATTATAATTAGTGGTATCTTTACAGACAGCCAAATAGGTAAATAAGTTGAAGGCAGATCAGTCGAATACATCGTCTCCCCT
>CABYKW010000038.1 GCA_902519635.1 uncultured Pelagibacteraceae bacterium | reverse complement strand
GGGACATATAGACCTTGCTTGTCCCGTAGCACATATTTGGTTTTTAAAATCTTTACCTAGTCGAATATCTTTAGCTATAGATATGAAACTTAAAGAGGTGGAAAAAGTTTTATATTTTGAAAGCTTCATAGTAGTAGAACCAGGTTTGACTACTTTAAAAAAGGGACAATTATTATCTGAGGAAGCTTTAACTAAAGCACAAGATGAATTTGGGGAAGATGCATTCAGCGCTGGCATTGGAGCTGAAGCCGTTAGAGAAATATTAATTAATTTAGATCTAAAAAATGAGCAAAAAAGATTAAGAGATTCTTTGTCTAGTATTAAATCTAAAGTAACGGAAGAAAGAACTATAAAAAGATTAAAATTAATTGAGTCTTTTATATCTTCAGGCAATAAACCAGAGTGGATGATTTTAACTTCAGTTCCGGTGATACCACCAGAGCTAAGGCCTTTAGTTCCTCTAGATGGAGGTAGATTTGCAACATCAGATCTTAATGATCTATATAGAAGAGTTATAAATAGAAATAATCGGTTAAAAAGATTATTAGATCTAAAAGCTCCAGACATTATTGTTAGAAATGAAAAAAGAATGCTACAAGAATCAGTGGATGCATTATTTGATAATGGTAGAAGAGGTAGAGTAATAACTGGAACAGGAAAGAGACCTCTTAAATCACTAGCTGAAATGCTGAAAGGTAAGCAAGGAAGATTTAGACAAAACTTGCTAGGAAAAAGAGTGGATTACTCTGGCAGATCAGTAATAGTTGTTGGTCCAGAACTTAAACTGCATCAATGTGGTTTACCAAAAAAAATGGCTCTAGAATTATTTAAACCATTTTTATATGCAAGATTAGATAAATTAGGACTTGCAACAACAATTAAACAAGCAAAAAGATTAGTTGAAAAAGAAAAAAGTGAAGTCTGGGATTCACTAGAGCATATCATCAGAGAACATCCAATTCTTTTAAATCGAGCACCTACATTGCATAGATTAGGAGTTCAAGCGTTTGAGGCTAAACTTATAGAAGGCAATGCTATTGAGCTACACCCACTTGTTTGTGCTGCCTTTAATGCAGATTTTGATGGGGACCAAATGGCCGTACATATACCTTTAAGTTTAGAAGCCCAATTAGAGGCTAGAGTTTTAATGATGTCTACAAATAATATTTTAAGCCCTTCAAATGGGAAGCCTATAATAGTACCAAGCCAAGATATAGTCTTAGGAATTTATTATTTATCACAAGGTAATGAAAATGACAAAAAACCTAAAGGAATTTTTTCTAGTGTAGAAGAAATTGAACAAGCATTAGAAAATAAATCGATAAGTTTGCATTCAAAAATAGTGTCTACATTTGAAACAACAAATGAAGATGGTTCTAGAAAATTTGAAAAATATACTAGCACAGCAGGCAGATTTCTATTAGCAAATGTATTACCAAGAAACAAAAACATTAAATTTAGTCTGGTAAATAGACTTTTAACTAAGAAAAATGTATCTGAAGTGATAGACGTAATTTTTAGATACTGTGGACAAAAAGAAACTGTCATTTTTTGTGATAAAATCAAAACACTTGGTTTTAAACATGCATTTAAGGCAGGTATTTCTTTTGGAAAAGATGATCTGTTAATTCCTAGAACAAAAGAAAATTTAATCTCAAATACTAAAAAACAAATAGAAGAGTATGAAAAGCAATATTCAGATGGATTGATTACAAGAGGAGAAAAATATAACAAAGTTGTAGATGTATGGTCTAAATGCACAGATACTGTTGCTAACGAAATGATGAAAGAAATTTCTTCTGCAGAAAAAATTTATGAAAATGATAGAATTGAAACAAATTCAGTTTATATGATGGCAGATTCTGGCGCTAGAGGATCTCAAGCTCAGATGAAGCAATTAGCTGGAATGAGAGGTTTGATCGCTAAACCCTCTGGAGAAATTATTGAGACACCAATTATTTCAAATTTTAAAGAAGGATTGTCTGTATTAGAGTATTTTAACTCAACCCATGGAGCAAGAAAAGGTCTAGCAGATACTGCTTTAAAAACTGCTAACTCAGGATATCTTACAAGAAGATTATGTGATGTTGCTCAAGATGTACAAATTACAAAATCAGAGTGCGATCCTAAAAAGAGATCATCGGTAACTATTTCTGAAATAATAGAAGGTGGAAATATTTTAGTAAGTTTATCTGAAAGAGTTCTTGGAAGAGTAATTGCAGAAGATATTAAAAATCCTGTAACAGGTGAGGTTATTATAAAAAAAGGAAAATTAATTGATGAGTTTGATTGTGAAAAAATTGATGCCGCTGGAGTTAAAGCGGTTAATGTATACTCCGTGATCACTTGTGCTTCCACTAAAGGTGTTTGTCAAGTTTGTTATGGCAGAGATTTGGCTAGAGGTAAATTGGTAAACATTGGTGAAGCAGTTGGTATGATTGCAGCTCAGTCTATAGGTGAACCTGGAACACAATTAACAATGAGAACTTTTCACGTCGGAGGAACAGCTCAAATTAAAGAAGAGTCTCAAATTGTTTCTCAAACTAAAGGAAAGTTAAATATAATAAATAAAAATCTTATAGAAAATTCTAAAAAAAGCATAATAGTAATGGGAAGAAATACTCAATTAAGTATTGAAGATGATAGTGGACGACAACTAGCAATTTATAAAGTCAACTATGGATCAAAATTATTTTTTAAAGATGGAGATATGATTGAAAAAGGAAAAAAAATAGCTGAATGGGATCCATATACATTACCAGTAATTGCTGAAACAAGCGGTATTGTAAATTATATGGACTTAATGGAAGGAAGTTCTTTAACAGAAACTTTAGATGATGCTACAGGTCTATCTTCAAAATCAGTTACAGATTGGAAATCTTTAAGTAAGAATTCAGAATTGAAACCACGAATAACTTTAAGAGATGATAAAGGTGAAATAATTAAAAAGGCTGATGGAAACGAAGCTAGATACTATTTGGTTCCAGATACAATTTTATCAGTAAAAGATGGTCAAAAAATTTCAGCTGGTGATGTGTTAGCCAGACTGCCTAAAGAAACTTCAAAAACTAAAGATATCACTGGAGGTTTACCAAGAGTAGCTGAATTATTTGAAGCTAGAAGACCAAAAGACAGCGCCATTATAGCAGAGAATGATGGTGTAATAGAATTTGGAAAAGAAGTAAGAGGTAAACAAAAAATTTCAATCGTTTCATCTAATGGAGATAGTTCTAATTATTTAATTCCAAAAGGTAAACATGTTAATTTCAATCAAGGAGAAAAAATAAAAAAAGGAGAATATTTATTAGATGGAAGCCCAGCTCCTCATGATATTTTAAGAATATTAGGAGTAGAAAAATTAACTGAATATTTTGTTAGTGAAGTTCAAGAGGTTTATAGACTTCAAGGTGTTGTAATTAATGATAAACATATTGAAACTATAGTAAGACAAATGCTGAAAAGAGTTGAGATTAAAGATCCGTGCGACTCA
>CABYKW010000037.1 GCA_902519635.1 uncultured Pelagibacteraceae bacterium | reverse complement strand
CATCCTGACTCATCCAGCTGAAATGCAGCTTTAAAAAAAAATTCTAGAAAATTTTTATTAAAAAAAGTTTTTCCGATAATTAATGTAATTGCAAAAATAACATTAATTATTGTTGGCTTCATATACAAAAAAACTGGATTATTAAAATACAGTGTTAATCCTCCGAACAAAGTGATAAGGATGCCTCCAATTAGAGGAATATAAGGTATTTTCTTTTCTAAAAAATAAACTGCTGACACCGCAATAATTGTTGAGATTATGAGTGGCGGTATTGCAACACTAAGATTATTTCCACTTTTATAATAGATTGTAAAGAAAATTAATAAAGGACCGAAATCAGCAATAAATTTTAAAAATGACTTATTCACATTAAATGTTTAACATATAATAATTTTTTATTAAATTAGATATTGATTTTAATAAAAAAATTATTAATTATTAGATATGGCATCTAGTAATCATGCAAAATTTTCAATAGGTGAAGTTGTTAAACACAGACACTTTGACTTTAGAGGCGTCATTTATGATGTAGATTTTGAATTTAATAATTCAGAAGAATGGTATCAGTCTATACCTAAAGATGTCAGACCTAGAAAAGATCAACCTTTCTATCATCTTTTGGCTGAGAGCAATGACGTGACCTATGAGGCTTACGTTTCAGAACAAAATCTGTTGTTAGATAAATCTAAAGAACCCGTAAAACATCCACTAATAGAAGAAATATTTTCTGGAAAGAAGGGCTCGAATTATTTTAAGGTTTCAAATTAGTTAATTTCGATATTGCCTCAAATTTAACATTATTCATTCAAATCTAGGACACAGATTTATATTAACTTTAATTGTTATTGCCTAATTGGGAATTAACTCATACTTCTTAACTCCCTCTCAATTCTCAGTTAGGCTCATATTCACTCTTCACATAAAAATAATATTATAGTAGTCAGAGGATATGTTTGACCTAATAAATCCAAGTAGAATTTTTTATTGGATCGAAAAATTAATTAATTTTATTAATTCAATTTTTTTTGTCCTTTTAATTATTGCTTTAACATTTGCTTTAATATTGTCACCGCCTGACTATTTACAGGGTGATAGTGTAAGAATAATGTATGTTCATGTACCATCTGCATGGATAGGTTTAGCTTCGTTCACAGTTATTGCTTTATTATCAATACTAAGTTTTATCTTTAAGATAAAAAATTTAAATTTAATTACAAAAAGTATTGCTCCTATAGGACTTTTGTTTACTTGTTTAGCAATTATTACAGGATCAATATGGGGGCAACCAACTTGGGGCACTTGGTGGGCTTGGGATGCGAGAATTACTTCAATGTTAGTACTTTCCATTTTTTATGTTTTGTTTATTCTTGCTCATAAGTTAATTGAAAAAGAAGAGAAAGCTATCAAAGTTTCAAACGTTATTGCTGTTATAGGGTTAATAAATATTCCAGTTATTAGATATTCTGTTGACTGGTGGAATACTCTTCATCAGCCTTCAAGCATTAAGATTGATGGAACTAGCTCAATACACCCCTCTATGTTAATGCCTTTAATGTTGATGTTGTTAGTTTTATTATTGTATTGTGCGTTAATTTTGCTAATGAAATACAAGACAGAAATCATTAGAATAAAGAAAAAAAATATTAAAAGAATATGATCCAAAATTTTATTTCAATGAACGGGTATGGCATTTTTGTATGGTTGTCCTTTGCTATTACTTTTTTGGCTTGTGGAATCGTTTATTACAAAACTTATAAAACTTTGAAAAAATACGAAAAAGATTTTGCAAAAGAATTGAGCCAGCTTTCTGAGGCTGAAAGAAAATTAGTTTTAGAAAAATCAAAAGTAGCCTCTCAGTTTTTAGCTTCGTATAACAAATCGATCTAAAGCATTTTAATGCTTACAAAAAAAGTTAAAAAGAGAGTATCTTTTCTTAGTTTATTACTTTTATCTTTAGTTCTAGCAGTTTTTTTTATTTTAAAATCTTTAACTAGCAATATTCTTTATTTTAAATCTCCTACAGATATTCAGTTAAGTCAGGATATTATTTCTAGCAAAAAAATTAGAGTGGGTGGTATGGTTAAAAAAAACTCTATTGATATTAATAAGCAAGAAATCAAATTTATTATAACAGATTTAAAAAATGAAATTTTTGTAAGTTATAGGGGTACCGTACCCAATCTCTTTTCTGAAGGAAAAGGAGTAGTAGCCGAAGGCAAGCTTAAAGATAAAAAATTTTTTGTAGCTGATAGGATATTGGCTAAACATGATGAGAAATATATGCCTCCAGAATTAAAAGATTTAATGCAAAACAATGTTAAGTAATATAGGAAATACTTTACTATTTTTAAACATACTATTAGGAATATCTATAATTTATTTTTCATTTCAAAATTTAAAGAATAGCAAAGTCTTAATAAGTAAAAGCATTTATCATATTTGCCTATTTCAAAGCACTTTTATAATAATTTGTTTTTTTACTTTAGTGACTGCTTTTATTATTTCAGATTTTTCGATAATTACAGTTTATCAAAATTCTCATTCTCTAAAACCTTTGTTATATAAAGTTTCTGGAACCTGGGGAAATCATGAGGGAAGTTTATTGTTATGGGTTATTATATTAACAATTTTTTCATTCCTTTTTCTTTTATATAATAAAGATCATGCAAAAAATTATAGAATTTATAGTTTAATCGTTCAAAATATTTTAATTCTTGGTTTTCTATTTTTTCTTTTGTTTAATTCAAATCCTTTCAGCATTATTTTGCCAATACCCAAAGAAGGTTTAGGTTTAAATCCAATTTTACAAGATCCAGCTTTAGCAATACATCCTCCATTACTTTATGTTGGTTTTGTAGGTTCTTCGATTTATTTTTCAGCAGCTGTAGCTTCTCTGTTAACTAACTATTCAGGAAAATTATTTGCTAAGTCGATTAAAACTTGGGTTTTAGTTTCGTGGACTTTTCAAACACTTGGAATTTTGGCAGGCTCAATCTGGGCCTATTATGAGTTAGGTTGGGGAGGTTTTTGGTTTTGGGATCCTGTTGAAAACGCATCTCTTTTACCATGGTTTGCTATGTCAGCATTGTTACATTCATTGATCGTGTTAGAGAGAAGAAATTTACTTTATTTTTGGGTAATTATTCTTTGTCTTTTAACTTTTATTTTAAGTGTTACTGGAACTTTTTTAGTGAGATCAGGAATTTTAAATTCAGTACATACATTTGCTAACGACCCTTCAAGAGGCGTTTATATCTTAATATTTTTAAGTTTAATGATTTTTGTTTCAGTTTTACTTTTTTTTAATAAATTTAAAAACAGCAGTTATAATTTAAACTCAAATAGCAAAGAGACTTTTATTTTAATCAACAATTGGTTCATGATTTTTTACTTAATCACAGTTTTAATAGGAACCGTTTATCCTATTTTTACTGAGGTTTTAACTGATCATAAAGTTTCGGTTGGTCCTCCTTTTTACAACACTGTAATAATACCTATCGTTGTATTATTTCTTTTTTTTATGTCTGTGGGTCCACAGA
>CABYKW010000036.1 GCA_902519635.1 uncultured Pelagibacteraceae bacterium | reverse complement strand
AAGCATTGCTGTTATACATAAAGCAATAAAAATAAAAAAAGCAGCAGTTTGCCATGTCCAAGCCATCCAAGAAAATAAATCAAAGTCAAAAAAACCTTTTTCTTTTGCTTTTCCTACTTCGCCCCATGTTGCTGCATATAAATTGGTAAACATTAAACCCTTCCCATTGCAAATCCCTTAGCAATATAGTTTTTTACGAAGTAAATTACAATTGCTCCAGGTATTATTGTTAGAGTTCCTGCTGCAGCTAATAAACCTAGTTCATACCCTGATGTACTGGCCGTTCTTGTCATAGTAGCTGCTATAGGTTTTGCTGCTGTAGCTGTTAATGTTTTAGCTAGTAGTAGCTCTACCCAAGAAAACATAAAACAGAAAAACATAGTTATTCCAATTCCAGCAGCGATTGTAGGTACAAAAATCTTAAAAAAGAATCTTCCAAATGAATATCCGTCTACATATGCCGTTTCATCTAACTCCTTTGGAACGGCAGACATAAATCCCTCTAATATCCAAACAGCTAATGGAATATTAAAAAGACAGTGCGATAAAGCTACTGCTATGTGTGTATCAAATAAATTTACCGAAGAATAAAACTGAAAAAATGGCAGTGCAAAAACAGCTGGGGGAGCCATTCTATTAGTTAATAACCAGAAAAATAAATGTTTATCTCCTAAAAATTTATATCGAGAAAATGCATAAGCTGCAGGTAAGGCAGCTGCTACTGAAATTATAGTGTTAAAAACAGTATAAGTAATTGAATTAACATATCCCATATACCACGTGCTATCAGTAAAAATTTTTACATAATTTTCTGTAGTAAATTTCTGAGGCCATAGAGAATAAGTATTTATAATTTCAGTTGTAGTTTTAAATGACATATTTATTAACCAATAAATTGGAAGCATTAAAAAAATTATGTAAAGTGTAGGAACTACCCACTTATATTTTTTCATGATTGAGCCTCATTTTTCATCATTAGGTTATAGAAAACCCAACAAACTAAAAGTACGATAAAAAAATAAATTAAAGACATTGCTGCAGCTGGTCCTAAATCAAATTGGCCTAATGCCATTTTCACTAAGTCGATTGACAAGAAAGCAGTTGTATTTCCAGGTCCTCCACCAGTTAATACGAATGGTTCAGTATAAATCATAAAGCTATCCATAAATCTCAATAGAATAGCCAGTGTTAAAACTTTTTTCATTTTTGGTAACTCTATATACCTAAACGTAGCCCATCTGCTTGCTCCATCAATTTCTGCAGCTTGATAATATGCAGGTTGTATAGAATTAAGTCCTGCATAAGACAAAAGTACTACTAAAGAAGTCCAGTGCCAAACATCCATTAATATTGTAGTAAACCAAGCATCTCCAGGTTGCTGAGTAAAATTATAATCAAAACCCAGTCCGTTAAGTGAATGACCAAGAAATCCTATGTCAGGTAATGCAAAGATGTTCCACATTGCGCCTACAACATTCCAAGGAATAAGAAGTGGCATCGACATCAAAATTAAACATACTGGGACACCCCACCCTTTTTTTGGCATCGTTAAAGCTATACCAATACCCAATGGAATCTGTATTAAAAGAATAATAAAAGTAAATGCTATTTGTCTGCCTAAAGCTGCATGGAATCTCTCTGATAATAAAATTTGTTTAAACCACCTTGTTCCTTCCCATGCAAAAACGTTGTTTCCAAAAGTTTCTTGAAATGAATAATTTACTACAGTCATTAGTGGAATGGCTGCATTAAATGCTACAAGAATAAATACAGGTATAACGAAAAACCAAGCTTTTTGATTAATAGTTTTATTCATTATTCTATAATCCAGTTATCTCCATAAATATAAGTATATTTTTGGTTAAAAGTTATATGAGCGCTACCGCTTGGGATTTCAGTAGAAGAATTTGATAAAATTTTTATCTTTCCCCCACTACTTTCTGTATCAATAATCTTATGTCTTCCTGTATTGCTAACTCTTTTTATTTTAACTGGAATACCACTATTAGAAAAATTAATAAATTCTGGCCTTATACCAATTTGAGTTTTACTAAAGTTTGAATTTTTTATAGTTTTATGACTTGAAATTTTTTGACCACTAAAATTAACTTCACCGTTTTTTATTTCACAAGGAAGAATATTCATTCCAGGTGAACCAATAAAATGTCCTACAAATGTATGTTTGGGTTTTTCAAAGAGGTCTACTGGTGTTCCTGTTTGAACGATTTGCCCTTCATGCATTACTACAACTTGATCAGCAAAAGTTAAGGCCTCAGTTTGATCATGAGTTACATAAATCATAGTTCGATTAATTTTTTGATGTAATTCCTTTAACTTTGATCTCAAAACCCATTTAAGATGTGGATCTATAACAGTTAATGGTTCATCAAACATAATTACGTTTACGTCTGATCTAACAAGGCCTCTGCCTAATGAAATTTTTTGTTTACCATCAGCAGTTAAACCAGATGCTCTGTTGTTTAAAGTGGATGTTAACTCTAGCATTTCTGCTATCTCTTTAACTTTAGTAACTATTTCTGAGTCAGAAAGACCTCTATTTTTTAATGGAAACGCTAAATTATCATAAACTGTCATGGTGTCATAAATAACTGGAAACTGAAATATTTGAGCAATATCTCTTTCAACAGGACTAAGCGCTGTTATATCCTTATCATCAAACAACACGCTACCTTTTGTAGGTTTTAGTAATCCTGATACAATATTTAATAAAGTAGTTTTGCCACATCCAGAAGGACCTAAAAGTGCATATGCACCTCCATCTTTCCAATCAATATTGACTTCTCTAAGAGCCCAGTCAGCATTAATATTTTGTTTTTCTAAATAACTATGACTTAAATCTTTTAAAGTAATCTTAGCCATTATTTACCAATCTGTTATTTTGATCAAAATATAAAAATTCATCAGTATTCATGTATAATTTTGTATCATCACCTACATTTTTTTGTTGAATACCATTAGACAAAGAAACCCAATTTAAATTACCGTTTGTAAAATGAATTAAACTTTCTGATCCACTTAATTCAGAAATCTGGACTTTTCCGTTTATTTCAATAGAGTTATTTCCTTCTTTATAAGTGGTAATGTTGTGAGGTCTTATGCCTATCTTGTAAGTTCCATCTTTAATTTTTACAGATGGTTTCCATTGAACATCGTTGTCAGTTAATTTACAAGTGTCCCCATTTTTTTTAATTTCAGCAATATTCATAGGGGGATCACTAAAAACTTTAGCAGAAATTAAGTTTTCAGGTTTGTTGTAAACATCTAAAGTTTTTCCATATTGAATAACTTTTCCCTCTAACAATGTAGCAGTATTTCCTCCTATCATTAGTGCATCAGATGGTTCTGTTGTAGCGTAAACAACTATACAATCTCTATCTTCAAACAATTTTGGCAATTCTTCTCTTAGCTCCTCTCTTAATTTAAAATCTAAATTAGCTAAAGGTTCATCTAACAAAATTAAATCTGAGTCTTTTACTAAAGCTCTTGCTAGTGCCGTTCTTTGTTGCTGGCCTCCCGATAATTCGTCAGGTTTTTTATTTAACATTGCTGATAATTTTAAGAGTTCAGCTACTTTTCCTACTCTTTGTTTAATTTCATCGGAGTTGACCCCGGTAATAGTTAGTGGCGATGCAATATTTTCATATACCGTATAATTTGGATAATTTATAAATTGTTGATAAACCATTGAACAATTCCTCTTTTGAACTTTCATACCTGTAACA
>CABYKW010000035.1 GCA_902519635.1 uncultured Pelagibacteraceae bacterium | reverse complement strand
GAATTTGTAGCTGTTGATGAAATACAAATGTGCGCCGATCGAGAAAGAGGTCATATCTTTACAGATAGATTATTGCATGCTCGAGGAGAAAAACTGACTATGTTTCTAGGTTCTCAAGTTATGGAAAGTATAATTCAAGATCTTATAAACGATGTAGTGTTTGAAAAAAAAGCTAGGTTTTCTAAATTAGGTTATTCGGGTTATAAAAAAATTTCTAGATTAGATAGAAAGGTTGCAATTATTGCTTTCTCAATAGAAGAAGTTTATGCAATAGCAGAATTAGTAAGAAGACAAAAGGGTGGAGCTGCTGTAATAATGGGGTCTCTAAGTCCAAAAACAAGAAATTCTCAGGTAGGTCTTTATCAATCAGGTGACGTTGACTATTTAATTGCGACTGATGCTATTGGCATGGGTTTAAACATGGACATTAATGAAATTTATTTTTCAAATTTAAAAAAATTTGATGGAAAAAAAACTAGAAGACTTAATTTAATTGAAATGTCTCAGATAGCAGGTCGAGCTGGAAGATTTAAAAATGATGGTGGTTTTGGAACTACTGGAGATTGCGAAAGTCTAAATTCTGATGAAATAGAAAATATAGAAAAACATCAATTGCCAGAAACTAAAACGATTTACTGGAGAAATTCTAGATTAAATTTTGATAGCCCTAATGGACTAATTACATCTCTTGAAATGAAACCAGATAAGAGAAATCTTTTAAAAACTAATGACTCTTTAGATGAAAGTGTATTAAGGCACTTTTTAAAGAAAGGAGCAAATAATATTATTTATCACAAAAATCTGAAATTGCTTTGGGAATGTTGTCAAATACCTGACTTTGAGAAAAAAGCTTATGGCCAACATATCAATATTATTGATAAAGTATTCCAGTTTTTATCGACTAGAAAAAAAAAGATACCAAGCACATTTATGAAAGAGCAACTCAAAGGTCTTGAAAAAGACCATGGAAATGTTGATCTGTTGTCACACAGATTATCAAATGTAAGAACTTGGTCTTATGTAGCAAATAAAAAAAATTGGGTTGAAAATTCAGACTATTGGGTTCAATTAACAAAAAATATTGAAGACAAATTATCGGATAAATTACATGAAGAGCTTACTAAAAGTTTTATAGATAAAAAAATCAGTATTCTCTCAAGAAGTTTAAAACAAGATCTAATACTTAACACTGAGATTAATGAAGAAAATAAAATACACATTGACGGACAATTAATAGGAGAATTAAGAGGGCTTCAATTTATAATAGAACTTACATCTAAAACTCTAGACACAGATATCAAATCAATAAAAAAAGCTGCTCGAAAAGGAATAACAGAAGAGCTAGATAAAAGAGTAAATAAAATTATTGAAACTCAAGCAATATCCATTGATGAAAAAAGCAAAATCATTTGGAAGAAGTATCCTATAGCTAGATTAAAAAAAGGACACAATTATCTGAGTCCTGAAATTGAAATTATAGCTGATGAGTCTATTCAACATGAAACGAAGTTAAAATTAGAGGAATTTCTAAAAAAATGGTTTGATGATTATAGCAATAAGGTTCTTGGAGATCTTATAAACCTAACAAAACAAAAAACTGAAAATCAATATTTAAGAGCTCTTGTATTTCAACTATATGAAAAAAATGGAGTTATAAAAAGAAGTGAAATAGATAATATTGTAAAATTAATACCTGTAGAGGATAGAAAAAAATTGTGGGGAATGGGTATTAAAATTGGAAGATACCATGTTTATTTGCCTAAAATGTTAAAGCCAAAAGCAGTAGAATTTAGAATTTCATTATGGAAAATATTTTATAACCCAACAGATAAACATGAAATACCAAAATTTGGATTAAATTTTATAATAAATAAAAATTATGAAAAAAATTTTCTTTTATTATGTGGTTTTGAAAAGTTTAAAGATTACTTTGTTAGAATAGACATACTGGAAAAATTATTTATAAAAATATTAGATAATTCTAAAGATCGTAAATTTAAAATTAATGCAGAAATGATGAATTTACTTGGTTGTACAAAGGAAAATTTTTATAAATTAATGATATATATGAACTACAAAAAAGATAAATCGATAGATACTTATATTTTTAAAGGTGAAAAGAAGAAAAAAGAGAAAATAATACGATTTGACAAAAAAGAAAATCCATTTAATAAACTCCTTTCTTTAAATATTAAATAAATGAATAAATTAGATAAAGAAAGTGTTATTGGTATATCCGCTTTATTAGTCCATGCAGCTAGTATAGATGAAATTTATTCCGATCATGAAAAAAATTTGATTAAAGATTTTATCAAATCCTATTTAAAAAATGAAGATACAAATCAAATTTTAAAAAAAGCTGAAGAGATAGAAAATAACTCAAACCAACTATTAAATTATACGAACATAATTAAACAAAATTCTATTGATACAAAAAAAGATATTATAGAACATCTTTGGAAAGTAATAATTTCTGATAATTCTGTAGATCAATATGAATCCAATTTGATGAGAAGAATTTGTGGCCTTATATATTTTCCTGATAAAGAATGTGCAGAGATAAAACTTAAATTGATAAACTCTAAATGACTTATATTGTAAAAGATGAATGTATAAAATGTAAGCTTACCGATTGTGTGGAGGTATGCCCTGTAGACTGTTTTTATGAAGGTGAAAATATGCTAGTTATAGATCCGGATGAATGCATAGACTGTGGAGTGTGTGAACCGGAGTGCCCTATTGATGCTATTGTTCCTGATACTGACGAAAACATGAAAGATAAAGAAAAATGGTTATTGCTAAATAAAAAGTTTTCTGCAATATGGCCTAATATTTCCAAAAAAAAAGATCCTATGGAAGAACATGAAAAATTTAAAAATATTAAAGATAAATATAAAAAATACTTTTCAGAAAAACCTGGAAAATAAATACATATGGTAAAAAAGAAAAAAGCTAAAAAAATCAAAATTAGAAAAAAAAGAAAAATAGCTAAAACTAAAATCAAAACTAAATTGGAGCCTAAGATTCTAAATAAAAAAACAACAAATCTTGGTCCAGAAGAAAAACCAGAAATTAAAAAAATAAAAAAACAACCGACTGAAAAACGTATATATAATCTTAAAGATTTTGTTGTCTATCCAAAACATGGTGTTGGAAAAATTACAGCAATTGAAAAAGCTACGATAGGAGAAATAGAGATACAATTCTATAAAATTTTCATAGAGAAAGAAAAGCTCACTTTAACAGTGCCTATAAATCAACAGTCTAAACTAAGACATATATCATCTGTTAACCAAATTAATAAATGTGTCTCTATTTTAAAAACTAAACCTAAAATTAAAAGAACTATGTGGAGTAGACGTGCACAAGAATATGATCAAAAAATTAATTCTGGTAAAATCTATGAACTAGCTGAAGTAGTTAAAGATTTAAATAAAAATACAGATATTATTGCTGACCAATCTTACTCTGAGAGGCAGCTTTTTGAAAAAGCTTATGAGAGATTAAAATCAGAGTTTGAAGCAGTATTAAAAATTAATCCTGAAGATGTTCAGAAAAAAATGGATAAAGCTCTAGGAAGAACACAGATTACGGAATCAGCACAATAAAAAACGCCCTCTTTAAAAAATTAAAAAGGGCGTTTATAAAAAAGCGAAACTATCTTCTTCTTCTTCTTCTTCTTTTTTTAGCTTTTTTAGCTTTTTTAGCTTTTTTTCTTCTTCGTTTAGCCATCTTATTCTCCCTTGTTATAAACAAAT
>CABYKW010000034.1 GCA_902519635.1 uncultured Pelagibacteraceae bacterium | reverse complement strand
TTATTTGTTCTTTATTTAGAACTAAAGACTTATTTTCATTAGCTAAATATGAACTTTTTTTAAACGCTTTGATATCTTTTGTTACTTGTTTTTTCTCCTTCAACCACTTTTTTAAACCACCATCTAAAACTGAAACTAGATTTGAATCGTGATTAAAATATAAAAAGGTATACCAAACACGGCACGAGCTGATAACGTCTGAATTGTCATATATAACTACATGGTCAGAATTTTTTATTCCTAATTCAGAAATAATTTTTTCCCATATCTCTTTTTTGGGCAACATGTGTGGTAAATTAGATTTCTGATTAGAGTTTTTATCTATATCAAAAAAATTTGAGTTTTTTATATGAGCTAATTCAAATTCATTTTGAGCATTTCTATTAGAGGCTGGCAAATGCCAACTTCCATCCAAAATTCTTACGTTTTCTAAATTTTTTTCTAACCAGTCTGTAGATACTAAGTTTTTCATCTTCTATTTTTTTCTATGTATCTTTGATGATATTCCTCAGCTTTACAATAATTTTTTACCTTTGAAATGTTTGTTTGAATTTTTCCATTAAACTCTTTGTTCTTTTCGTTTAAAACTTCCTCAGCTTCTTTTTTCTGCTCGTCTGTTTCATAAAATATCTCACTACGGTATTGTGTTCCAACATCAGGATATTGCATATCTTTTTGAGTTGGATCATGCATTTTGAAAAATAGATCTAATATTTTTTTAAAAGAAATTATTTTGTCATCATAAGTAATTCTTACAACTTCTGCATGGCCAGTATTTCCACTACATACTTCTTCGTAAGTAACATTAGGATTGATCCCTCCGGCATAACCTACTTCTATCTCTATAATTCCAGGTTTGTCTTTAAAGTTTTCCTCAGGTTTCCAAAAGCAGCCCAGCCCAAGTGTTGTACATTTCTTCATAAGTTATTTAATATGTCTAGAATTAAGGAGGATATTAAATTGTTAACACAAAATCAAATAGGCGTATTGTACATGGTAGGAAGCGTAATTTGCTTTTCTATAATGGATATCTGCGTGAAATGGCTTGATTACTATCCTGTTGGACAAGTTTTATTTTTAAGATTTTTTATTGGGTTTATTCCAATTTTTTTTCATTATACCTAAAAATAAATTATTAAGTTTTTATAAAACATCTAGGCCAGGTCTTCATGCGTTCCGTGCTATCACTGGTGCTGCGGCTATCATTGCATTATTTATTGGACTGAGGGAATTACCTTTAGCCGATGTTGTGTCTTTAACATTTGGAGGACCGATATTCGTTACTATTGCTTCGATTTTCTTTTTGTCTGAGAAAGTTGGAATTAAAAGATGGTCAGCTGTATTTTTAGGTTTTATTGGAATGTTATTAATAGTTCAGCCAGCTTTTATTGATTTGAATTATTACTACATCACTCCAATAGTTTTTTGTATTTTTTTTGCTTGTGTAGCAATAAGTGTTAGATCTTTATCAAAAACTGAACCTAATTATACAATTGCTTTTTATTTTACTTTTCTCTGTACTTTACTTGGTCTAAGTTCAATATTTTTTGTAGAATGGAAGATGCCAACATCAATCGACTTGATAATTTTTATAGTAATGGGTTTATGCGGAAGCATAGCAAATCTTTTATTAACTCAAAGCTATAGATTAGCTGAAGCTTCCTTAGTCACACCTATAAAATACTTAAGCTTAGTATTTGCAATTGTTTTCGGATTCTTAATCTGGACTGAAGTTCCTAAGATTCTAACCTTGTTTGGAGCATTATTGGTCATCGCGAGCTCTTTAATAATATTTGTTAGAGAGTCCCAGCTTAAAAAACAAATAATTAATCCACGGGCATGAGAAAACCGAATTATTGGAATAAGGCAAAAGCTTCTTTGTCTAAAAAAGATAAGGTAATGAAAAAATTAATTAATAGTTATAAAGATGGGGCTCTCATAACAAGAAATGATGTTTTTTATTCACTATGCAAAAGTATAATAGGTCAACAAATAAGTGTTGCAGCAGCTAACTCTGTTTTTTTAAAATTTGAAAAGAGCTGCAATGGTAAAATTAACCCAAAAAATGTTCATAGATTATCAACTCAAAATCTAAAAAGATGTGGTTTGAGTAGACAAAAAGTAAGGGGTATTAAAGACTTGGCCAAAAAAATAATCAATAAAAAATTTAAACCTCATTTAATTAAAAAAATGAATGACGAAGAGGCAATTTTATATTTATCTGAATTGAGACAAATAGGAAGATGGTCAGCTGAAATGATTTTATTATTTACTTTTAATAGATCAAATATTTGGCCTTTACAGGATATTGGTCTTTTACGAGCTATATCCAATAATTATAATAAGAAATATTTCCCTCCAAAAAGTTTTTTAGATAAACTTTATAAAAAATTTACTCCTTATTGTTCTGTAGCAACATGGTATCTTTGGAGATCAATAGATAATGAGCCTATCCAATATTAACTACCTTCTACTATCTGGTGATGTCTTACAACATGTCCTTTAAGAATATCATGTGCTTCTTGATATTCTGCAGAATCATAACACTCTACAGCAGTGTTATAATCACGAAATTCAACTACAACTGTTCTAGGAGATTCAATTCCATCATTTTTTCTATTTTTTCCACCTCTAACCAGAAATTTTCCAGAAAATTTTTTTACTGCCGGCCTAGCTTTAACTGCATATTCCTTTAATTTTTCTGCATTATCAATCTTTTCGTATATACACACCCAATAAGCTTTCATTTACAACTCCTCTAAAATCATTTACTTTTTTCTATGGCAGACAAACTTATCATAGATTGGAAAGAGTATAATCTAATTGTGGAAAAGTTAGCAATTCAAATCCATAAAAGTGGTTATAAACCAGATTTATTAATTGGAATTGCAAGAGGCGGTTTACCTATCACTGACGTATTAAGCAGAATATTTAAATTAAAAAGTGCTTATCTAGCGGTGGAGTCTTATTCAGGCAAGGGAATTGAAGATCAGCAAGGAGAATTAGTATTTTCTCGAGAGATGAGTTCTACAGTTCAAGACATGAAAGGAAACATTCTTTTATGTGACGATTTATCAGATACTGGAGTTACATTAAATAAAAGTATTCTTTGGTTGAATAATTATCCTCCTTTAAAAGGAAATATAAAAAATATTAAAACAGCTGTTTTGTGGAAAAAGAAAGACTCTACTTTTGAACCAGATTTTTGTGCTCAAAAATTAAATAGCAATCCGTGGATAGTTCAACCTTTTGAGCGTTATGAAGAAATAAAAATAGATGATTTAATTAAAAAACACAAAAATTAAGGGCCAGCTTTCGCTAGCCCTTCAATTTTTTTAAGCTACATAAAAACTTAAAACGCTTAACACTGCAATAACCCAAATAGCTGGAGATGTTTTTGAAAACTTTCCAGTTAGTATTTTAATTAAAGCGTAAGCAATAAATGCTAAAGCAATCCCGTTGCTAATACTATAAGTGAGCGGCATAGTAATCATAGCCAAAACAGCTGGAGCTGACTCTGCTATATCATCCCACTCGATGTCTGTGATGTTTCTAACAAACAGTACAGCTACGTATACTAAAGCAGCACCATCAATTTCTTTCGGTAAACTAGTTGCTAATGGCGCAAAGAATAAGCAAGCTAGGAATAATATTCCTATAACTAAAGAAGTCATTCCTGTTCGGCCACCAGCTTTAACTCCCGCACCAGACTCAACATAACTTGTGACAGTTGAAGTTCCCATGAAAGCACCAGCAACTGATCCTACACTGTCAGAAAGCATTGCTTTGTTAATATCTTGAACTTTACCTTTTTTATCTACTTTACCTGCTACATTCGCAACCGAAGTTAATGTCCCTGCAGTGTCAAAGAAATCGATAAATAATAAAGTAAATATTACTGTAGACATGCTGGCTGTCAAAGCAGCCTTTAGATCAAAAGCAAAAAGATAAGTCATTGGAGGAATAGATCCTACAACACCATTAAATTT
>CABYKW010000033.1 GCA_902519635.1 uncultured Pelagibacteraceae bacterium | reverse complement strand
CACTCAGTAGTTTTGTTAAGAGGTGGTAGAGTTAAAGATTTACCAGGAGTTAGATATCATATTTTAAGAGGAAATTTAGATACGCAAGGAGTGGCAAATCGAAAGCAAAGAAGATCTTTATACGGAGCAAAAAAACCAAAATAATATTATGTCTCGAAAAAGAAAAGCGCCAATAAGAAAAGTTTATCCAGATCCTAAGTTTCATTCAGAAATAGTCTCTAAATTTATAAACTCAATCATGTATGATGGTAAGAGATCAACTGCTGAAAAAATTTTATACGATGCTTTAGAAAAAATTAAATCTAAAAATAATGAAGACCCGTTAAAAATCTTTAATACAGCAATAAGCAATGTAAAGCCTAACTTAGAATGTAGATCTAGAAGAGTTGGAGGTGCAACTTATCAAGTTCCTGTAGAAGTTAAATCAAAAAGAGCACAAGCTTTAGCATTAAGATGGTTGATGGATGCAACAAGAAAAAGAAAAAATAAAACAATGTCAGATAAATTATATTCTGAAATACTAGATGCTTCACAAAATAAAGGATCGGCAATAAAAAAAAGAGAAGATACACATAAAATGGCAGAAGCAAATAAAGCTTTTGCACATTTTAGATGGTAAAATATTATGGCTACTAAATACTCATTAGATAAATATAGAAACATTGGCATCATGGCCCACATTGATGCAGGTAAAACTACTACTACTGAAAGAGTTTTATATTATACAGGTAAAAGTCATAAAATAGGTGAAGTTCATGATGGTGCAGCAACAATGGATTGGATGGAACAAGAGCAAGAAAGAGGTATCACAATTACTTCTGCAGCAACAACTTGCTTTTGGAGAGATCATAGAATTAATATTATAGACACACCAGGACACGTAGATTTTACAATTGAAGTTGAAAGATCGTTAAAAGTTTTAGATGGAGCTGTAGCTGTTTTTGATGGAGTAGCAGGAGTAGAGCCTCAATCAGAAACTGTTTGGCGTCAAGCAGATAAATATAAAGTACCTAGAATTTGTTTTGTAAATAAACTTGATAGAACAGGTGCTGATTTTTATAGATGCGTTGAAATGATTAAGGATAGATTAGGCTGTAAGCCGTTAGTTCTACAATTACCAATAGGGTCAGAAGCAGATCTCAAAGGAGTTGTAGACTTAGTTAAAATGAAAGGTGTTGTTTGGCAAAATGAAGATTTAGGAGCAAAATTTGATTATGTGGATATTCCGGATGATCTTAAGGAAAAAGCGAAAGAATACAGAAAAGATTTAGTTGAATCTGCTGTTGAAGAAGACGAAAAATTAATGGAATCTTACTTAGAAGGAAAGGAACCTTCAGAATCTGATTTAATCAAGTGTATAAGAAAAGGAACTTTAGGTTTTAATTTTGTTCCAATTACAACTGGATCAGCTTTTAAAAACAAAGGTGTTCAACCATTATTAGACGCAGTTATTGATTATCTTCCCAGTCCAAAAGATCTTGGTTCAATTGAAGGAACTAAATTAGGTTCTGAAGACAAAGTTGAAATGAAATTTGCTGATAGTGAGCCTTTTTCAGCTTTAGCATTTAAGGTAGCAAATGATCCATTTGTAGGTTCATTAACATTTATACGAATTTATTCAGGAAAACTTCAAGCAGGAACATCAGTTTATAATTCATCAAAAGAAAAGTCAGAAAGAGTTGGAAGAATGCTTTTAATGCATGCAAATAGTAGAGAAGATATTAAAGAAGCTACGACTGGAGACATAGTAGCTCTTGCTGGTTTAAAACATACAATTACAGGACATACTTTATGTGATGAGAAACAACCTATCTTATTGGAACCGATGGAATTTCCTGATCCAGTTATCGAAATTGCTGTTGAACCAAAAACAAAAGCTGACCAAGAAAAAATGGGAGAAGCATTAGGTAGATTAGCAAAAGAAGATCCTTCATTTAGAGTAAGCTCAGATGAAGAGTCAGGGCAAACAATTATTAAAGGAATGGGTGAATTACATTTAGATATTATTGTTGATAGAATGAAAAGAGAATTTAAAGTCGAAGCTAATATTGGCGCTCCTCAAGTTGCTTATAGAGAAACTATATTAGGATCATCTGAGGTGACCTATATACATAAAAAACAAAGTGGTGGCTCTGGGCAGTTTGCTAAAGTCACATTAAATGTTGAACCTTTAGAACCAGGAAAAGGTAGAGAAGTAGATAATAAAATTAAAGGTGGAGCAATACCAAAAGAGTTTATACCGGGAGTAGAAAAAGGAGTTTTAAGTGTAGCTGATAGTGGAATTCTTGCAGGATTTCCTGTTATTGATTATAAGGTTACAATTTTAGATGGTTTACATCATGATGTGGATTCAAGCGTTTTAGCTTTCGAGATTGCTTCAAGAATGTGTTTTAGAGAGGCTTGTACAAAGGCAACTTTAAAACTTTTAGAGCCAATGATGAAAGTGGAAGTCGTAACCCCAGAAGATTTTATGGGAGATGTAATTGGTGATTTAAATAGCAGAAGAGGACAAGTGGCTTCAACGGAAGCAAGAGGTAATGCGACAGTTATTAATGCAACAGTACCTTTAGCAAATATGTTTGGTTATATTAATAATCTAAGGTCATCTACTCAAGGCAGAGCACAATATACAATGCAATTTAGTCATTACGATAAAGTCCCTCAAAATGTACAGGATGAAGTAACTAAAAAATTAGCTTAATTATGGAAAATCAAAATATAAGAATACATTTAAAAGCATATGACAACAAGATCCTTGATCTATCAACCGAGGAAATTGTTAATACTGCAAAAAGAACAGGAGCTCAAGTTAAAGGGCCCATACCTTTACCAACAAGAATAGAAAGATATACAGTTTTACGATCTCCACATATCGATAAAAAAAGTAGAGAACAATTTGAGTCAAGAACACACAAAAGATTAATAGATATAATTGAACCAACTCCTCAAACAGTAGAAGCTTTAATGAAATTAGACTTGGCTTCAGGAGTAGATATAGAAATAAAGATATAAGATGAGCATAGGATTATTAGGAACAAAAATAGGGATGACTCGAGAGTTTATGAAAAGCGGGCAATCAGTACCTGTCACTGTTATTAAAATAGAAAAAGGTCGAGTTTTAGATGTAATATCCAAAGACAAAAGAGGCTACAGCGCAGTAAAAGTTGGATTTTGTAAAATTAAAAATTCAAAACTTACTAAACAAATGAAGGGTTATTTTAGTAAGAAAAAAACAGAACCAAAAAAAATATTAAAAGAATTTAGAATCGAAAACAATGATCTATTTAAAGAAGGTAATGAATTTGGATTAGAAATATTTAAAGATAAAAAATTTTTAGACGTTAGATCAAGAACAATAGGTAAGGGATTTGCTGGAGGTATGAAAAGGTGGAATTTTTCTGGTTTAAGAGCTTCCCACGGTGTTTCAGTTTCTCATAGAGCTCATGGATCAACCGGACAAAACCAAGATCCTGGTAAAGTTTTCAAAGGAAAAAAAATGGCTGGTCATATGGGAGATAAAATGAGAACAATGTTGAATCTTGAAATCATAAAATCAGACGTAGATAATGATTTAATTTATTTAAGAGGTTCAATTCCAGGATCAAAAAATACAACGGTTTTTTTGAGAGAGTCAGTAAAAAATATCGCAAGAAAAACTATTAGTGAAAAACATGAGGCAAAAATAAAAAAAGCTGAGCTAAAAAAAGGTAAAAAATAACAATGAAAATTCCTTTACTAAATATTGACGGATCAAAGAATTTATCGATAGAAATATCTGACAAGTTAATTAAATTAAAAGTAAATCATAAATTGATAAAATTTGTTATTGACTGGCAGTTAAATCGTGCAAAACCAAGATTAGCTAAGACCAAACAAAGAAATCAAATTAAAGGCTCCACTGTAAAAATTGTTGCTCAAAAGGGAAGTGGAGGTGCACGGCACGCTAGCAAAAAAGCTCCTCTATTTGTAGGAGGCGGTATTGCTCATGGACCAA
>CABYKW010000032.1 GCA_902519635.1 uncultured Pelagibacteraceae bacterium | reverse complement strand
TTTAAATAAAAATTAGAAAGAGTATAAATTTCCTGGGATGATAAAGCATTAGCTGTTATATAGAAAATTTCAGCAATAACATTTGATAAATTTTGACAATTAAAATTATTTTGATATTTTTCATTATCCAGATCAAGTTTGTATTGATTTAATAATAAATTTCTTGGGTATAATTTAAGGGAAGAAGCCACAACTTCTTTTGCTTGATCGACTTTACCGTTATTTGATAAATATGTTGCATAAAAAAAATTATATCGAGAAAAATCTATATTTTGATTTATTGTAAGTTCTTCAAAAAAAAAGTTTGTCTTTTGACTTTTATAATAACAATGCAAAAATACTTGTTGAATATTTTTTAAATGTTCAAATCTAGAGTCTATTGCATCAATTTTATTTTGAGCGCCATTAAAATTTAAATTTTTAAAACTCACCCAATTTATAAGAGAGTCTGATACAAAGCTATTTAGAATAGAATTAGATTTTCTATTTTTGAGTTTTAAAAAATATTTTTGGGCTAAATCATAATTTTTAGTTTTAAGAAAATAAATTCCTATAATTAAATCACTTTCAAAATTGTCTAATTTTCTTTTTTCTAATTTTTTCGAATAATTAAAAGCTTCATTAAATTTTCCTAAGTTGACTAAGGAATAAAGGTATTTTGAAGAATAAGTTAAATGACTTAATTCAAGGCCATCTAATCGCCTTAGATAGCTATAAGATTCGTTATACTGGTTATCTTTTAAAAGCAATATTCCTGAAAAATAGTCTGAAATATAATTTCCTTCATTAAATTTGTCTAAGTTTTTAGCCTGAAGTGTGGAAAAAAAAATGATGACAAACAAAAATTGTAATATAAGCTTGTTTTTAAATTTAAATATTTTCATAAGTCCTCATGATAAAGAAAATTAACACTAAAACAATCAAGTTAATCAAGTTTTACAACTTTATAAATTATAATTTTATTTACAACAATAATGCAATCAATAGATATAAAAAGGACAATTTTGAAATATCAGAGGATAAAGCTAATAACTTAGATTTACTAAAAAAATCTATCATAAGTCAGAAAAATTGTGATTTAAAAAAACATGCTAAAAACATCGTATTTAGTGACGGTAATCCAAAATCTAAAATTATGCTTGTAGGTGAAGCGCCTGGTGCTAATGAAGATCAAGAAGGCTTGCCATTTGTAGGAAAGGCTGGTCAACTATTAGATAAAATGTTGTCTGCGATCGATTTAGATAGAAAAAAAGTCTACATTTCAAATATTATTAATTACCGCCCACCTGAAAATAGAAGGCCTACTGATGATGAAATCAAAAGATATCTGCCATTTATTTCAAAACACATTGAAATTATTAGGCCAAAAATTCTAGTTTTACTTGGAAGCACAGCTATGAATGCTCTTATAGGTAATGAGGTTGTAATTTCGAAAATGAGAGGAAAATGGATAGAAAAACAATTTGGAAATTGCAAAACTTCTGTGATTATTACTTTCCATCCATCATTCTTAATGAGGCAACCAGCCCAAAAAAAAATGGCTTGGATTGATTTAAAAATGATTAGAGAAAAAAAAACTAAACTAAAAATCTAATTGAGAGAATTAATCACAGCAGGAGTTGATGAAGTTGGCAGAGGATGTCTTGCTGGTCCTGTTGTCTCTGCAGCCGTAATATTAAAAAAAGGTATAGATTTAAACCTACTAAAGGACTCAAAGAAAATAACATTTAATAAGAGAGAGGAAATTTCAGAACATATTAAAAATAACTCTTATTATGCTATTGGAATTGCTTCTGTAGAGGAAATTTTAAATTTAAATATTTTGCAAGCTTCATTGCTTTCTATGAAAAGAGCAATTGAAAGACTTGCTGTAAGACCAAATTTGACCTTAATAGATGGAAACTTTGCTCCAAAGGGTTTAAAAAATTATAAAACAATAGTAAATGGGGATGAAAAAATTAAAGTCATAAGCGCCGCTTCTATAGTTGCAAAAGTTTATAGAGACAGATTTATGATAAAATTATCAAAGAAATTTTCTAATTATGCTTGGGAAAGAAATTTTGGATACGGCACTAAAGCTCACTTAAGTGGTTTAAAAAAATTTGGTATTACTGCACATCACAGGAAAGGCTTTAAGCCAGTACACAAGATATTGTCTAGATAGGAATCTCTAACACAAGAGGACTCATTTTTTTTCTAAAATAGTTTGACCCTAGATTCAATTTCGGGTTGAATCTAAAAAATGTCAAAATTCTTTAACAAAATTTTAAATGGTGATTGTCTGAATGAATTAAAAAAAATTCCAGATAAAACTTTCGATTTGGTTTTTGCCGACCCTCCCTACAACATGCAGATTGGTGAAAAATTAACTCGCCCAGACTCAAGTAAAGTTAATGGAGTAAATGATAAGTGGGATCAATTTAATAGTTTTAAACATTACGATGATTTCTGCAATACTTGGTTAACCGAATGCAAAAGAATTTTAAAAGATAATGGAAGTATATGGGTTATAGGTTCCTATCATAATATTTTTCGATTAGGTTATCACTTGCAAAATTTAGATTATTGGTTGCTTAATGATGTGATTTGGAGAAAGAATAATCCAATGCCTAATTTCAGAGGTACAAGGTTCACAAATGCTCATGAGACATTAATTTGGGCTTCAAAAAGTAAAAAATCAAAATACACTTTTAATTATCAATCTCTTAAATGTCTAAATGATGATTTACAAATGAGATCGGACTGGACTTTACCTATTTGCAATGGGAAAGAGAGATTAAAGAAAAATGGAAAAAAAATTCATTCTACCCAAAAACCAGAAGCACTACTTCATAGAATTATCTTAGCCACTACTAATAAAGGGGACTCAGTTTTTGACCCTTTTTTAGGTACTGGAACTACTGCGGTCGTATCTAAGAAGTTAGGTAGAAACTATTATGGAATTGAAAAACATAAAAAATACTTTATCGCAGCAAAAGAAAGAATAAATAAAGCAACTATAATTGAAGATGATTACCTTGATACAATTGAAAATAATAAGTCAAAACCTAGAATACCTTTTGGCTCTCTGGTTGAATTAGGAATAATTAAACCTGGGACATCTTTATTTGATCCAAAGAAAAAAATTAATGCAAAAATAATGGCAGATGGAAGTATAAAATATAAAGAAATAGAGGGATCAATTCACAAAATTGCTGCAAAAATAATGGGTGCTGAAAGTTATAATGGTTGGACTTACTGGCATTATAATATAAATGGGGCGACCGTTTTAATAGATAGTCTTAGACAGAAGTTTATTGCAGAAAATCAAATCTAGTTTTTATAGACTGAGCCTAAATAAGAACTGATAAAACTTTTTCGTTTAACTAGAAACTTCAAGAAAAAGTTCCTTATATTTTGCATAACTGAACTCGAGAAATGAAAGGCAAAAAAATTAAGGTTTGATCTTTTTCTAACTATTTTTACTCTTTTCAATCTCTCTCTAAAGTAAATGTTTTGAATATCTGTATTTTCCTCATTTAATAGATTGAATAATTCATAAGCGCTTTCTATCGATTGTCCTGCTCCTTGAGCTAATGTTGGTAAAAAACCGTTAAACGCATCACCGATATAAAATACTTTACTGTTTGTAGAGGGAAGTATCTGAGGAGTATAATATAATGGCCAAGATTTTAAATCTCCGTCAAAAGCTTTTACTAAGCTCGAGTTTTGGCTTACTACTTTATTAATCGAAGATTTAATATCATCTGGATCGTATTTCTTGTCTCGAATAACAGAAATAAGATTAAGCTCTTTAATTTTATTTATAGGATAAATGACTAAATGACAATTTTTTCCCATCATAAGAGTGATTTTCTCTTCATTAATGTTTAATTCAGATTTTGATTTAAGTATTGTTCTTACCGCTATAGCTTTTTTAAATTTTGGCTTATTTTTTTTCTTTTCAAAAAAAGATCTGGTGTTAGAAAAGATTCCATCTGCGCCAACAACTATGTCTACAAGATCATTAGTATTATCATCAAATTTGATAAGTATTTTTCCTTTTAGTTCAGAAACTTCTTTTATTCT
>CABYKW010000031.1 GCA_902519635.1 uncultured Pelagibacteraceae bacterium | reverse complement strand
AAATTCTTTTAATGCCTTTTTTAGAAATAATGTTAGTACAGGGTGGTGTTACTCCGTAATGTGTACATGGCTCCATGGTTGCATACAAATCAGAATTTTTAAAATTTTTATTGTATTTTAAAGCATTATATTCAGCGTGGGGTCTGCCATTTCTAGAAGTGTATCCTGAGGAAATTACTGAGTTATTTTTTACAACAACACAACCTACTGATGGATTTAATCCAGTTTTACCTAGATTAACTTTTGCTAGATTAAAAGCTAATTTTAAGAAATGATTATGATTTATTTTCATCTAAATTGCCAACGAATTGTTCAAAATCTTTTGCTTCTTTAAAATTTTTATAAACTGAAGCAAAACGAACATAGGCAACTTTATCTAAGCTTGATAAACCTTCCATTATGAATTTTCCAATTGTTGAAGTTGGAATTTCACTTTCTCCCAAACCCTCTAAGTTCCTAACTATTTTAGAAATAAATTTTTCAATTGTTTCGGAGTCGATAGGTCTTTTTCTAGTTGCAATTCTTATTGATTTTGAAATTTTATCTCTATCAAAAGGTTCTTTTTTACCTTTATCTTTAATGACAGTTAATTCTTGAAACTGAACTCTTTCAAATGTTGTAAATCTTTCTTTTCTTTCACAACCACATAGTCTTCTTCTTCTTATGGCAGTGCCGTC
This sequence comes from uncultured Pelagibacteraceae bacterium, assembly GCA_902519635.1. Next base: position 3,646 of record CABYKW010000031.1, on the reverse strand, counting down.
TTCTGTTGGTCTAGAGTCTACAACTGAAGTATCTTTTTCTCTGCAAAATGGACAAAGCATAGTTATTTATTTGTGTTTAATCACTATATATAGGGAAAGAAGTGCAAAGATCAATCACCTCTTTTTGAACTTCTTTTTCTATTTTTGAGTTATTTGGACCATTTTTGCTTAAACCTTTAACAACTTTTGAAATTAAATCAGCTATTAAGTTAAATTCATTAGGACCAAATCATCTAGTGGTACAAGCGGGAGTTCCCAGTCTAATTCCTGATGTTATCATTGGGCTTTGAGTATCGAATGGGATTCCATTTTTATTGCATGTTATGTTTGAACGAACTAAAGAAGCTTCTGCATCTTTGCCTGTGACATTAAAATCTCGTAAATCAACAAGCATCAAATGTGTGTCCGTGCCACCAGAAAATATTTTAAAACCATTTTTTATTAATTTTTCTGATAAAATTTTTGCATTAGCAATAACGTTTTTAGAATAATCTTTAAATTCATCAGATAAAGCTTCTTTAAAACAAACAGCCTTAGCCGCTATAACATGCATTAAAGGTCCTCCTTGAAGACCTGGAAAAATTGCACTATTAAATTTTTTAATTAATTCATCATTATTAGTAAGTATAATTCCACCTCTTGGACCTCGTAATACTTTATGCGTTGTTGAGGTTACAACATCTGCATATTTTGTAGGATTAGGGTAAACTCCTCCGGCCACTAGTCCTGAAAAATGAGCCATATCTACAAGCAAATAAGCTTTTACTTTATCGCAAATATCTCTAAATTTTTTAAAATCTATAACTCTTGAATATGCACTTCCGCCGGCAATAATCAGCTTTGGTTTATTTTCTATAGCTAGTCTCTCTACATTTTCATAATCAATTAATCCTGTTTCCTTATTAACGTCGTAATGAATTGCATTAAACCATTTTCCTGATTGAGCAGGTTTAGCTCCATGTGTTAAATGACCTCCCGAATTTAAACTCATTCCTAAAATAGTATCACCTGGTTTAATTAATGCTAAATATACAGCTCCATTGGCTTGAGCACCTGAATGAGGCTGTACGTTAGCAAAATTACAATTAAATAATTTTTTTGCACGTTCTATTGCTAGAGATTCTGAAAGATCAACATGTTCACATCCACCGTAATATCTTTTTCCTGGATAACCTTCGGCATACTTATTTGTTAAAACTGATCCTTGAGCCTCCAATACAGCTTTTGAAACTATATTTTCAGAAGCTATTAATTCAATATGATTTTGTTGTCTGATAAATTCATTTTTTACAGACTCAAAAAGTTCCTTATCTGAGTCTTCTAAACTCGATTTAAAGAAACTGTTTATAAACTTATTTATTTTAATTGCTGTAGACATAATTATTACTTTTATATTTTTTTTACTCTTCTCAGATGTCTTCCACCTTCAAATTTAGTTTCTAAGAAAATAGATACTAATTTTAAAGCAGTTTTTTTCTTGGTTAATCTTGAGCCTATAGCAATAATATTAGCATTATTATGCTGTCTAGACAATCTTGTTGATCTTAAATTATAGCAAACTGCAGCACGAATTTTTTTTGTTTTATTAGCACTTATAGCCATACCAGTTCCAGAACCGCAAACTAGTATACCAGCATCACTTTTTTTTGATTTTACTCTATTAGATACTTTTTTCGCATAATCAGGATAATCAACGGAATCTTCATTTATTGGACCTAGATCGATGACGGAAATATTTTTATTAATTAAAAAATCTTTAATGCTGTCTTTAAATTTAAAACCAGCGTGATCAGATGCTATACAAATTTTTTTAAATAAAGATTTCAAACTACTTAAATGGATTTTCTAAAACACAAGCAACCAGATGCACTCTAGATTGTTCACCGCCGTTAAAAAAATTGTGGTATTTAGTATTATTAGTAATTGTTACTTTTCCGTCGGCGGGTAAGTGCTTTGCTACGTTTTCTATTACCATAGAACAACCTAAATTTGTTATGATAGGTATATGTAGTCTAGGTTCAGGGTCTTTGTGCCAGCTTAAAGTAGATCTTGGTTCTTTTAGTAAAAGTCTAACTCTTCCAAGTTTAAATTTTTTTTTCAAAGTTTCGTAAACCTCGTCAAAATATGTATTTTTAAACTCAGGTACAATTTCAGTATATTTTGACTCATCAATAGGAATATCTCTAGTTACTTCTTGTCCGCTTTCATCTGCTATAGTCCAATATACACCTCTTATATTACTGCCTTTTGTAGAGTTTTTGTCATTTGGTATTTGATTTAAAGGTATTGCTCCAAAATTAGATACACCTTTAGGAGATGAAAAACCTTTTTTTTTTAAGATAGAGTCTAAATCTTTTCTTAGTTTTTTAATATCAAATTTTAAATTTGGAACTTGATAAAAATCTGAATAATTCAATTGAGTCATACACCCTTTTTAGATTACTATACTTATTAATTATAATATAATATTTGTCGCATCAAACAAAATTTAATAAACTTATATACTTATATACATGAAGATAGTAGGCAAATTTCCAGACATAAGATTGCGAAGAGTTCGCAAAACAGCTTGGATAAGGAGACTTGTATCAGAAAATAATTTAAGTATTAATGATTTAATATTACCAATTTTTGTTAGGGATGGAAAAGGCAAGGTAGACTCTATTAAGTCTATGCCTGGTGTTTACAGGTACTCTGTAGATAAACTGAATCTTATAATGAACAAAGCTAAAAAAAACAAAATTCCAATGGTGGCTTTATTTCCTTATACTCCAAAAAATAAAAAAAATAGATATGGATCTGAAGCTCTAAATGAAGATAATTTAATCTGTAGATCTTTAAGATTCATTAAAAAGAAATTTACTGGTATTGGAGTAATGTGCGATGTTGCTTTAGATCCATATACCTCACATGGTCATGATGGAATTATAATTAATAATAAAATTGATAATGACGAGACAATTAAAATTTTAGTTAATCAAGCATTATTGCAGGCAAAGATGGGATGTGATGTAATTGCGCCGTCAGACATGATGGATGGTAGAATTGGTGTGATCAGAAAATCTTTAGATAAAAATGGTTTTCAAAATGTAAGTTTATTATCATATGCAGCAAAATATGCTTCAAGTTTTTATGGACCATTTAGAGATGCAGTCGGTTCAAAAACTAATTTAAAATCAAACAAAAAAACTTATCAAATGAATTTTAAAAATTCAAATGAGGCTTACAGAGAAGTTGGCTTAGATATTAAAGAAGGTGCTGATATGGTTATGGTTAAACCAGGTCTACCATATTTAGACATTATCAAAAATATAAAAGATAATTTTAAAATCCCTGTTTTTGCATATCAAGTATCTGGTGAGTATAGTTTAATAAAAGTTGGTATTAAACATGAACTAATAAATGAAGAAGCAATATTAGAAAGTCTTATGGCTTTTAAAAGAGCTGGTGCTTCTGCTATAGTAACTTATTTTGCTTTGGAAGTAGCAAAAAAGTTAAATAATTCTAATTAAAATATTTTTCTAAGATAATTCTTGATTTAGGAAAAACTAAATTATTTGGAATAAAGAATTTATTCAATAAAACACTTCTTGTAAAAACTAAAGATTTTTTAATTAAATTTTTTTTTATTTCACTTGGTATAATT
>CABYKW010000030.1 GCA_902519635.1 uncultured Pelagibacteraceae bacterium | reverse complement strand
AAATTTAGTTTTAAAAAAAGGGGGCAACAAGTGCCCCCTTTCAATTTAGATTAACCTCTTACTATTTCCAAGCTTTCGCGTATGGAACAGTTTTTCCTTGAGGTTTCTCATCACGTTTAGCTTTTGGTGAACCTTTTTTATTTAACCAATAAGAAGCTTCTCTTGGTTTATTAAGTCTTGGTCCACATCCACCGTATGCATTACTACCTTTGTCAGCAGCTTCCATACGAGACATAACTAAGTCCATCTCTTCTGCAAGACGATCCATAGCTTGTTGTGGAGTAAACGCACCTGAGTTTACATCTCCAATTTGTTGCCACCAGATCTGTGCTAGTTTCGGATAATCCGGAACATTTATGCCTGTTGGTGACCAAATATTTCTGTTGTCAGATCTATAGAACTCTACAAGTCCACCTAATGCATCAGCTCTTTCTGTGAAAGACTTATGATCGATAGAACTATCTCTAATGATAGTTAAACCAACGTGACTTTTCTTAAGATCAACTGTTTTTGATACAACGAATTGAGCGTATAACCATGCAGCTTTTCTATTTTTAACTGGTGTAGACTTAAATAAAGTCCAAGATCCAGCATCTTGATATCCAAGCTTCATGCCTTGTTCCCAATAAGGTCCTTTTGGTGATGGGCCCATTCTCCATAACGGTTTACCGTCAGCATCAACAACTTTATTATTAGGATTTTTTCCTACTAAAGAAGCCGTGAACGCTGTGTACCAGAAAATTTGCTGAGCAACGTTTCCAGAAGATAAAGACGGTAGAGACTGATAGAAGTCCATAGCCGCAGCACCTGGAGGTGCATAGTTTCTTAACCATTCATCCCATTTTCTAATTGCGTATACAGCAGCAGGACCATTAGCAGCTCCTCCTCTTGTTACTGAAGCTCCAACAGGATTACAAGAACCTTTTTCCATTCTTATTCCCCATTCGTCCACTGGTACTCCATTAGGTTTTCCAACATCACCTGCTCCAGCCATTGATAACCAAGCATCAGTCATTCTCCAACCTAAGTCAGGAGCTCTTTTGCCGTAGTCCATATGACCATAAATTTGAACACCGTCAATTTTCTTCACATCTTCTGAGAAATATTTAGCGATATCTTCATAAGCAGACCAATTTAAAGGAACACCTAAATCGTATCCGTATTTGGCTTTAAAACCTTTTTTGATTTCAGGTCTGTCAAACCAATCTTTTCTAAACCAATAAAGGTTAGCAAATTGTTGGTCAGGCATTTGATATAAGTCGCCATCTGGACCTGTAGTAAACTGTTTACCAATGAAATCGTCTAAGTCTAAAGTTGGTAAAGTAACATCTTTACCTTCTCCAGCCATCCATTTCGTTAGGTTAACAGCTTGTTGCATTCTAGCGTGAGTACCAATCAAATCAGAGTCATTGATATAAGCATCGTAAATACTAACGTTAGTTTGCATTTGTGTTTGTACAGCCATTACTACATCACCTTCACCTAATAACTGGTGATTAACTTTAATCCCAGTAATTTCCTCAAAAGCCTTTGTTAAAACTTTTGACTCATATTCGTGTGTCGGAATAGTTTCAGATAATACTTTGATAGACATTCCTTTGAATGGCTTCGCAGCATCTTGGAACCATTTTAGCTCTTTGATTCTTTCTTTTTCAGAAAGAGTTGAAAGACTAAATTCTCCTTTTGCCCATTTACTTATTGCGTCTGAATAAGCAGATGTCGAAACTAGAGTGAAAGCAACAGCAACAGCTATAACAGTTTTCAATGTTTTAAACATTAATTCCCCCGTTGTTGTTTATTAATTTTATAATTGAAGCAAAATAGAAGTTAATTGTACAGACCTTATTTCTTAAAAAAAATACAACTTGAAATTGTTTTAATTTATAAGAGCTCTTTTTATCGCCTTAGACCATCCTAAAAGAAGTGATTTTCTATTATAATTTTTCATTTTTGGAATAAATTTTTTTTCTAGACTCCAATTTTTTGAAATATCTTTTAAAGATTTGTAGGCACCAATTTTGAGACCCGCCATAAAAGCAGCTCCTAAAGCGGTCGTTTCATGAACTTTGGGCCTGTATACTTTAACATTTACTATATCTGATAGAAATTGAGAAAACCAATTGTTCATAACCATCCCTCCATCTACTTTAACCATCCTTGGTCGTAAACCATCATGCTTCATAGCTTCAAATAAATCGTAAGTTTGATATGCAACAGACTCTATTGTTGCTCTAACAATTTCTTTTGGTCCGGTGTCTCTTGTTAACCCGCTTAAAACACCTCGAGAGTTTTGATTCCAATATGGTGCTCCCATACCTGTAAATGCTGGAACTAAATAAACATCTTTATTATCTTTTAACGATTTTAAAATTTTTTCAGTCTCATATGCTTTTTTAAAAAACTTCATTCGATCTCTTAACCATTGAACTCCGGCTCCAGCAATAAAAATAGATCCTTCCATTGCATAAGTTGTTTTACCATTAATTCTATATGCAATAGTAGTTAACAATCTATTTTTAGAGTATATCTTTTTATAGCCTGTGTTTAATAATACAAAAGCTCCTGTTCCATAAGTACTTTTTAAAGAACCTGGTTCAAAACAACATTGGCCTATAGCTGCAGATTGTTGATCTCCAACCACACCAGTGATTGGTATCGATTTACCTGTAATTGAAGGATGTGTTGAACCATAGTTATCAGCACAATTTTTAACATCGGGAAGAATGTGTTTTTTTATTTTCAATATCTTTAAAATTGTATCATCCCATTTATTTGTAGAAATATTATAAATCATTGTTCTGCTTGCATTGGTAGCATCCGTGGCATGCGTCTTGCCTTTTGTTAATCTCCAGATTAAAAAACTATCTATAGTACCAAACTTAAGTTGTCTTTTGTTCATTAATTTTTTAGCTGAAGGAACATTGTCTAATATCCATTTTATTTTAGTTCCAGAAAAGTAAGAGTCGATTGGTAAACCAGTTTTATTAAAAATAAGAGTTTCTTTATTTTGATTTTTTAATTTTTTACAATAATCTGCTTGTCTACGATCTTGCCAAACAATAGCTTTATAGACTGTTTTGCCAGTTCTTTTATCCCATAGAACTGTGGTTTCTCTTTGATTAGTAATTCCTATAGTTAATATTTTTCCTTTTAATTTTTTTGCTTTTAAAATTACATCTTTTAAAACTTTTTTAGTAGTATTCCAAATTTCTTCCGGATTATGTTCTACCCAACCACTTTTTGGGAAAAATTGTGTGAATTCTTTTTGAGATGAAAAAATTGGTTTGCCTTTTAAATCAAAAAGTATTGCTCTGTTTGAGGTTGTGCCAGCATCAATAGATATTATAAATTTTTTCATTTTAATTATTTAAAATTCTTTTTTTTTTCTTTTTCATACTCATATCCACTCAATACACCGGACTTGTAAAGATCCTGTAAAGTTTTGAGCTGATCAGAAACACTAGTAGTAACTTTTGAATTTTCATTATCATGAGCAAATACCTGAAAATGAATAATTAATGTAAGAAATACTATCAAAAATTTTTTCATCTAAATAAATCCCATTTCAAATCAAGTTTTTTATCCTCTAAGATTGCATCAATCATGCCAATCATTAGTGGTAATTTTTTTTCATCAAAATCTTGCTTTACCTTTTTGCCAATTTCAATAACTAAATCAGCTCCTTCGACCGTAACTTTTTCCATTTTTGTTTTTTTTGCCTCAGAAAATGTCAATCCTTCACCTATAAAAGATCCTATTTTAGCATTTCTTCCTCCTCCTGAACTTACGTATAAATCACCTAGACCAGCTAAACCCTTAACTGTTTCTTTTTTTCCTTTTAGGTGCTCAACAAATATCTCCATTTCATTAATTGATTGTTTAATTAAAGCTGAAGCAGTGTTTAAATAATTTTTTTCTCGAATTTCATTAGAAGCATTTTTGCTACTCATCCCTTTTGCAGCTCCTACAGCCATAGAAAAAATATTTTTTATAGCTGCCGAAACTTCTACTCCATTAAGATCATCTGAAGACGATGTGTGATAGTAATTAGTATTTAACATATCAGCGATTGTTTTAGCTGTTTTAATATCTTCATTTGCTATAACTACACTAGTATGAATTCTATTGGCTAAACCAGCTGCTAAACATGGTCCGCCTACAGCTGAAATATTGGGATTGTTTACCCCTTTTGATATTAATAGTCTTTTTACTTTATCTACTAATAGTTCATATCTATCCTCATGAATACTTAAACCCTTAGTTAACATTAATATATTTGGTAATTTTTTATCATTAGCGATTTTGCTTAGTTGTTCTGAAACCCATTCAATTCCTTTTGAGCTGACTCCAAGAACTATCAAATCAACTCTTGATTTAAATAATTCAAAAAATTTATCAAATTTTAATAGCTTAATACCTTCTGGAATATGAACTCCAAGAGTAGGGTGTAAATTTTTATTATTCTTTAAATTATCGATAAATTCATTCTCTAAAT
>CABYKW010000029.1 GCA_902519635.1 uncultured Pelagibacteraceae bacterium | reverse complement strand
AGGATATGGCAAACTTTTAGAAAATTAAATGCTTTTTGAAAAACAAGAGTACAAAGAACGTTTAAAAAAAGTAAAGATCAGTATGCAAAAAAAAGGCATTGATCTATTAGTTTCTCAAGACCCAGCTAATATGAATTACTTAACAGGTTATGATGCTTGGTCTTTTTATTATGCCCAATGTGTCTTAGTTCACATAAATGAAGACGAGCCTATTTGCTTTGTAAGAGCGCAGGATGGAGGAGGCGCATACATTAAAACATATTTACAGGATAAAAATATTATAGAGTACGATGAAAAGTATATTCATACTTGGCCTCTACATCCTTATCAGTATTTAGCTGAAATCATAACAAACAGAAAATGGGATAGTTTAAATATTGGTTTAGAAATGGACAGTCATTACTTTACAGCTTTTTGCTATGAAACACTTAAAAAAGGCTTACCTAACGCAAAACTCCTAGATGCTGAACGATTAGTTAACTGGGTACGAGTTGTTAAATCAAATGAAGAAATTAAATTAATGCAATCAGCCGCTCGTATTGTTGAAAACGGAATGAGAGCAGCTTTTAAAAGTATTAATCCTGGAGTAAGACAATGCGATGCTGTAGCAGATATTCAAAAAGCTTTATTTAATGGAACAAAGGAATTTGGAGGAGATTATCCAAGTATTGCAACTTTATTACCTACAGGAAAAGGAACTTCGGCCTCTCATTTAACCGCTACAGAAGAAAAGTTTGTTTCAGGTGAGGCAACAATTATTGAAATTGCAGGTGCTTATAAAAGATATCACTGTCCTATGGCTCGTACAATTTTATTAGGTGAAAAGGATCAAAAAAAAATAGATACTATGAAAGCTACCAATGAAGCTTTAGATGCAGGCATTGCTGTTACAAAACCCGGTAATACAGTTGATGATGTTGCTCAAAAATTTTGGAGTGTTTTAGATAAATATAAAATTAAAAAAGACTCAAGAACAGGATATTCTATTGGGATTGGATATCCTCCAGATTGGGGAGAACAAACATTCAATATATTAAAAGGAGATAAAACTATTTTACAACCTAACGTTACTTTTCATATGATTGCAGTAATGCAGTTTGGAGATTGGGGCGTAGAAGCTAGTGAAGCGGTGAGGGTAACAGAAACAGGATCAGAATTATTCTGCAATTTATCTAGAGAATTACATATTAAATAATAAAAACCTTGAAATAAATTTTCTTAAATGCTTTAAATAATCATTATATGACGTCTTCAAAAAGCTTTGTAAAATTTGATAAAGTAGACAAAAGTTATGATGGTAAAGTTTTAGTCGTTAAAGACTTAAATCTTGATATCAATGAAGGTGAATTTATTACAATGTTGGGACCATCTGGTTCTGGAAAAACAACTTGCTTAATGATGTTAGCAGGTTTTGAAACACCAACTAATGGTGAAATTTATTTAGATTCAAAACCTATTTCTCGAATTCCTCCACACAAAAGAGGAATAGGAATGGTTTTTCAAAATTATGCTTTGTTTCCTCACTTAACAGTTTTCGAAAATTTAGCTTTCCCATTAAAAGTTAGAAAACTTTCTAAAGATGATATTGAAAAAAAAGTAGACAAAGCTTTATCTATGGTTTCTTTATCAGGTTTTGAAAAAAGAATGCCTAATCAGTTATCAGGTGGTCAACAACAGAGAGTTGCTGTTGCAAGATCTTTAGTATTTGATCCCCAACTAGTTTTAATGGATGAGCCCTTAGGAGCTTTAGATAAAAATCTAAGAGAAAGCATGCAATATGAAATTAAACACATTCACGAAAATATTGGAGTAACAGTGGTTTATGTTACCCACGATCAAAGTGAAGCTCTTACTATGTCTAGTAGAATAGCAGTTTTTAATGATGGAAAAGTACAGCAATTATCTAGCCCAGACAAACTATACGAAGAACCAGTAAATTCATTCGTTGCAGAATTCATAGGTGAAAATAATACTTTTTCTGGACAAGTTACAGATATTTCAGGAGGTAAATGTAAAGTAAAATTAGATACTGGCGCTGAAATAATTTCTAATCCTATAAGAGTAAAAACAAAAGGAGAAAAAACTAAAGTTTCTCTAAGACCTGAGAGAGCGATTATAGATCCAGAAGAAAAAATGGATAATAAGCACAAAGGAAAAATAGAAGAAGTTATTTACCATGGAGATCATGCTAGAGTTAGATTAAATTTATTAGGTAATAAAGAATTTATTTTAAAAGTTCCAAACAGCTCAGCAAGAATGGACATTAAACCTGGTAATGAAATTAACGTTGGCTGGAACAGTCATGACGCACGAGCTTTAGATCCAAAATCAATCTGAGATTGATTCACTCAAAAACTATCTAATTTAAACAATAATTAACCATAATCAGAGGTTGACTTAATTTTTGTTAATTGTTGTAATAAACAAATAATAAACGTTTAAACGGAGGGGAACAAATGAGAAAATTAAGTAAACTATTACTTACGTTAGTTTTTGCACTTTCAATTTCTTCAACTTCATATGCAGTTACAGTTGCATCATGGGGTGGAGCTTATACTGAAAGTCAAAAATTAGGTTATGGTGATCCATCTGCAAAAAAATTAGGTATACCTATTAACTGGGTAGACTATTCAGGCGGATTATCTGAAGTTAAAGCTCAAAAAGCAGCAGGAAAAATTACTTGGGACATAATGGACGTTTTCGCTATGGACACTATCAATGGATGTGACGAAGGTTTATTTGTTAAATTTAATTTTGACAAAGACTTTCCGCCAGCTCCAGATGGAACTAAAGCGAGCAAAGATTTCTTTACGTCAATGCCTAGTGATTGTGCTGTAGGGAATATTTTATATTCTTGGACATATGCTTATAACGATTCAAAAATCGGAAGCAAAAAACCAAAAACTATAAAAGATTTCTTTGACACTAAAACATGGCCAGGTAAAAGAGGCGTATACAAAAGTGCTATGCACAATCTAGAGATGGCATTAGCAGCTTCTGGAACTAAGCCAGGTAAAGGTGGAAAAAACATTTACAAAAAACTTTCAAAAGCAAAAGGTCTTCAACAAGCAATGGACAAGATGGAAGCTCTTTGCAAAGACCCTAATGGCGGATGTGTATTTTGGTCAGCTGGTGCTAAACCACCTGAACTACTTATGCAGGGTGAAGTTGTAATGGCAACAGGTTGGAATGGTAGATTCTTTAACGCAGAAGTTGGAGAAGGCGCACCATTAAAACAAGTTTGGGATGCTCAAGGTTTAGATTACCAATACATGGTAGTTGTAAAAGGTGGACCAAATGAATCTGATGCTATGAAAGCAATTGCAGAAATGACTAGCACTGAAGGTTTAGCTGGTTCTGCGAAGTACATTGCTTACGCACCTTGGAGAAAATCTTCTCTTAAAGTTATTGAAGCAGGTGAGCCTTGGTATAAAGATGGTAAAACAAATATGATGGAACAAATGCCAACTCATCCAAAGAATACAAAAAGCTATATCCTAATTGATGCATTATTCTGGGCTGACAACGGTACAGAAATTGGTGAAAAATGGGAAGCTATGAAATCTGGTCTTTAATTAAGTTTTAAAGACTTAGATGATATATTATATTTAGGGCGGTTATTTATTAACCGCCCTTTTTATTTATGAGCAGTGAAACACAAAAAATTTTAACTACGGACGGCATACCCCTCGAGGTGAGTCTTAAAAAAGTTGAGAGAAGAAATAAATTTAAGGCTTTTTTATTAGTGGCACCTTTATTGTTATTTCTATTAATTGTTTATATTTCACCAATAGTTGGAATGCTTTTTAATAGCGTTGATGATCGAATGGTAACCAATTCACTTCCAAAAACATTCAAAGCAATGGAAGATTGGGATGGTAAAGAGCTTCCATCGGAAAAAGTATTCGAAGCTTTTCATATTGATTTTCAAAAATTAATTGAAGAAGAGAGAGAAGGAAAATTATCAACCCAACTTAATTACACTAAAAATGGTTTTAAAAGTATTATTAAAAAATTAAGACGAAAATCAAAATCTTTTGAGGAAGGAAATTACAAAGAACAAATAATGGCTGTTCATGAAAGATGGGCTGACGTTGAATATTGGAGAGCAATAAAACGAAGAGCTCCTGCATACACCTACTCTAAATATTTAAAAGGTGTAGACATGTATCAAAATGAAGATGGTAAATTAGTTCAAGTAGAGGAAGATCGTAGAATTTATAAAAAATTATGGGTTAGAACACTTAAAATAGCTTTTTACGTAACCCTTTTCTGTTTTTTAATGGCTTACCCAATAGCTCACTTACTAGCAACTCTCCCAATGAAATACAGTAATTTATTAATGATCTGTGTCCTTTTACCTTTTTGGACTTCATTACTTGTAAGGACTGCAAGTTGGATGATTTTATTGCAACAGCAAGGGGTGGTTAACGATTTTTTAGTTTGGATTGGTTTTGTAGCAGACGATAAAAGATTGGTGATGATGTACAATGAAACAGGAACTTATATTGCCATGACTCAAATTTTGTTACCATTTATGGTTTTACCTCTTTATAGTGTCATGAAAACTATTTCACCAAGTTTAGTTCGAGCAGGTAAATCTCTTGGAGGAACGCCATTTATTACATTTTGGAAGGTATAT
>CABYKW010000028.1 GCA_902519635.1 uncultured Pelagibacteraceae bacterium | reverse complement strand
TTACATGTTGATATAAAGTCAGTCGAATACGAAGGTATTAAAGTTAAAGAATTAGGTAATAACATTTCTTCAATTATTGAAAAAAATTTTAAAAATACAGGTTTATTTAACCCTTTAAAAAAAGAAGCTTTTGTACAAAAACCAGATATAGCACATTTAAAACCTAGATTTGAAGACTGGAGATTAATCAAAGCCCAAGCTTTGGTTACAGGAAAATTATTAGTTAAAGATGAAAAATTAAAAGTAGAATTTAGACTTTGGGACTTAACAGCCGCTAAAGAAATGACTGCTTTAGCTTTTACCACAACACCATCCAACTGGAGAAGAGTAGCCCATATAATATCAGATAAAATATATGAACGTCTAACCGGAGAAGAAGGATATTTTGATACAAGAATTATTTATGTTTCTGAAAGTGGACCAAAAAGTGAAAGAGTAAAAAAATTAGCTATTATGGATCAAGACGGTGCTAATACAAAATATTTAACGTTAGGTAACGAACTTGTATTAACTCCAAGATTTAATCCGACAAATCAAATGATTACCTATCTTTCTTATTTTAGGAATATGCCAAGAGTTTATTTGCTGGATATAGAAACAGGTATGCAAGAGGTTGTTGGAAATTTTCCAGGTATGACATTTGCTCCTAGATTTTCTCCAGATGGAAAAAAGATAATAATGAGTTTTGCTGAAGATGGCAACTCAGACATTTATACTATGGATTTAGAAACTAGAGTCGTTGAGAGAATAACAAATCATTCATCTATTGATACATCTCCATCTTTTTCACCAGATGGAAAATATATAGCTTTTAATTCTGACAGAAGCGGCCTTCAACAACTTTATGTTATGAGAAGCGATGGGAGTAATGTAAAAAGAATTACTTTTGGAAAAGGAATATATGGAACGCCAGTTTGGTCACCTAGAGGAGATTTAATAGCTTTTACAAAAATGCGAAAAGGAAGATTTTATATTGGAGTAATGAGAACTGATGGTTCAGGAGAAAGATTATTAACTGAAAATTATTATCAGGAGGCTCCCTCTTGGTCACCAAACGGAAGAGTTTTGGTGTTTTACAGAGAGACTAAAGCAGGTTCTAAAGGAGAAGGTTTTTCAGCCACTCTTTGGTCGATAGATATAACAGGATACAATGAGAGAAAACTAACCACGAAAACAGATGCTTCGGACCCATCTTGGTCTTCATTACTATCAAAGTGAAGGCATTTTTTGTGTAATTTAAGACTTGAATAATGTTTAATAATTTGAAATATTTCGACCATAAACCCAGGGGAAAAAATGACATTTAATAAGAATTTAAAAAATATATTTTTAGTAGTTTTTACAACGTTAATTTTAAGCGCTTGTTCAACAGCTAAAAAATCAGGAGACTTGGATGGTGACGTATATACTGGAAAAGAAACAGTAAAATATTTAGCCTCTGGTGTTCCAGACAGAGTATTTTTTGCTACGAACAAATCTTCTTTGACGACTGCATCAAGAGCAACACTTAGAAAACAAGCAACTTACCTAAGAAAAAATAAAAAGCTCAATGTCACTATAGAAGGACATGCTGATGAAAGAGGGACAAGAGAGTACAACTTAGCTTTAGGTGAGCGAAGAGCAAATGCCGCTAAAGACTATTTAATGACTTACGGAATTTCAGGAAAAAGAATTTCTACAATAAGCTATGGAAAGGAAAAACCTGTTAATCCTGGATCAAGTGCTTTAGCTTGGTCTCAAAATAGAAGATCAGTAACAGTTAAAGTAAATTAATTTTCTTTAAAATTTAAGACCCTTTAATAACTTCTTTATTAAAGGGTCTTTTTTTTGCCATTTTGTATATTTAAAGATTCATCATGAATTTAATTAAAAAAAATTTTTTAATTTTTTTTATATTTTTATTGGTTTTATCCCATTCTTTTCTTAAAGCAGAGGAAGAAGATATATTAATTCAAGCTGTTGCTGATCAAATTCAGGTCTTAACCAAAGATTTAAAAACACTAGAGAAAGCCGTTTATCAGAAGTCAGACATTATATCTGCTAACTCTTCTACAATGAAAACCAGTGAACTCAACGAAGATATTTTAACTAAGCATCTTTTGAAATTAAATGAAATTGAAGATCAATTTAGAGAACTTACAAATAAATTCGAAGAAGTTAATTTTAAATTAGATAAATTATCTGCTCGAGTTACTAAGATTCAGTCTGATAACCAATTAAGATTTTCAGATCTTGAAAACTCAGAATCTAAAATAAAAAAAACAAAAACAAAAAAAACTTTACCTGGATCTAGTCAACCAGCAGACTTCGGGGCAAACCCAGGGTATTCAGTTTCTAATTTACCTGAAAAACAAGAAACTAGTTCTATTGAAAGCGCTCAAACAGTAATTACAGAAGAACCTGAACAAAGAGAGTCTTTATTGCCAGATAAACCTCCACAAGAACAATATGAATTTGCGGTTAGTTTTATGAAAATAGGAGATTATGAAACTGCTGAATTTGCATTAAAAGAATTTATTGAAAAAAATAAAGATCATGATTTAGCTGGTAATGCTCAATATTGGTATGGCGAAACATTTAGGATTAGACAACTTTATTCTGATGCTGCTACAGCTTATTTAGATGGATATCAAAATTATCCAAAAAGCAAAAAAGCTCCAGATAATCTTTTGAAGCTAGGTATCACTATGGTTCAATTAGGTGAAAAAGATCAAGGCTGTAAAATGATATCAGGAGTAAAAAAAGAATATCCAAAAGCAAACAAGTCTGTGTTACAAAAAGCTCAGTATGAGCAAAAAAAATTCAAATGTAATTCTTAAAGATTGTTTTAAAAATTACGAAGAATTATCTAATATTTATTTATCATTTGAAAAGAAATTAAACTCTTTCAAAAAAAAAACGTTCTTAATAGCAGTATCAGGAGGATCAGACAGCTTAGCTTTAACTGCCTTAGCTAAAGCATATAATTATCAATACAAATGTAAAATCTATTATGTTTTGGTAGACCATAATATTAGAAAAAACTCTTTAAATGAAGCTAAGTCAGTAAAAAAATTATTAAAAAAATATCACATAACACTTCATATATTAAGAAGCAAAAAAAAAATTAGAAACAATATTCAAAGCAAAGCAAGAACAGTTCGATACAATCTCATTACAAACTTTTGTAAAAAAAAAAAGATTAAAACAATACTGACTGCTCGTAAAGCACTTTCGGCTAATACTTTATAAAATTTTTGTCCAGGTCTATTCATTCTTTGATGGTCTAAAATTTCAGATTTCATAATTGTTCCATCTTTTTTTAAATTTAGTTTAATTCTCACCAATAAATCTTTATCGTAAGGTAAACCAAGAGGTACACTCCAACAACCAAATATCTGGGCTCTTAAAGCGTCTTCTTCGGAAAGAGTTAAACCAGTAGCAAAGGAGTTCTTAACAGAGCTTTGGGTTAATTTGTCTGTTTTGTTTTTTTTTACAGCTTCTTCCTCTTTAGCTTTATCAATTAAAGCTGCTATTTCATTAGTATCTATGATCTCTTTTTTTTCAAACTCCGAAGATTGTCTAATCTCAGGCTCTATTTCCTCCGGATTTTGTTTTTTTTTAACTAATTGTTTTTTTTCTTTTTTTTCATCTGGTAAAGGAATTCTATCAGGCTTTTCTTTTGCTTTTGCGGCTGGTGGTGCTTGTTCAGAAACAACTCTTTCTTCCTTTTTTTTTGTTTCTTCAATAATCTTTCTAGCTTTTGGAGCAAACGGAATATTTGTTTTGTCTGAAATTTGAATTAACTCTACTGATACTATAGGAGGTAAATCTACTGGCTGTCTAATCATAAAGGGTAATGTTAAAACAGTTAGTAAAATCATAACTGAGTGAAATATTAGAGAATAAATTAAACTTTTTGTCATTTTTCATTTAATTTTTGTATGGCTCAGATATTAATGCGACTTTTGAAAATCCTGCGCCAGACAAAGTTCCCATAACTTCTAAAACTCTACCATAATTTATAGTTTTATCTCCCCGAACATATATTCTTGTATCTGTTCTATTTTTTGCAATAGCTAAAAGTTTTGGAACAATTTTTTGGTAATTAACTTTGTGTTCTTGGATATAAACTTCACCTTTAGAATTAATAGTTATTGTTAGTGGCTCTTGATCATCTGGTAAAGAGTCTGCTGCTGACTCAGGTAAATCTACTTGAACACCTACTGTTAAAAGTGGGGCTGTAACCATAAAAATAATCAATAAAACTAACATAACATCAACGAATGGGGTTACGTTAATTTCACTCATGGGTTCATTTCTTGAGCGATTAAATTTAAAAGCCATCTTTATATGATTGATAAAAATCTTTTTGAAAAATTATCTATTTTTGAAATGTATCTTTTGGAATCACTGTTGAATTTATTGTAAGCTACAACAGCAGGAATGGCAGCTAATAAACCAAGAGCAGTTGCAAATAAAGCTTCTGCAATACCAGGAGCTACTATTGCTAAACTTGTATTTCTAGAAATTGCGATTGACTGGAAAGAATTCATTATCCCCCAGACCGTTCCAAACAATCCTATGAACGGAGCAGTAGAACCAACTGTCGCTAGATAAGTAAAATTTTTTTCAATTTTTTTTATTTCGTTATCTGTAGCAATTTCTAAAACACGCTCTACTCTTGCTGCTTGGACTGCTGATGACTGT
>CABYKW010000027.1 GCA_902519635.1 uncultured Pelagibacteraceae bacterium | reverse complement strand
AAGGTTTAACTATTGTACCTACAAAATTATATTTTCTAAAAGGTAAAGTTAAAATTCAAATAGCAGTAGCAAAAGGAAAAAAACTTTATGATAAAAGGCAAGTTAAAAAAACTAGAGACTGGAATCGTGAAAAAGCAAGATTTCTTAGCAGAAATAATAAATGATACACCTTAATATTGGTTCAAATTTAAACTCAGAACATGGAACGAAATTTAAAAATATTTCGATTGCTGTGAATTTATTAATTGATTCAAAACTAAAGATAAATAAAATTTCTAATTTTTATGAAACTCCTTCTTACCCGAATAAAAAACTACCTAAATTTGCTAATATTGGTATTTTAGCTGAATATAGATTTGATTACTCCAAATTGATAAAGGAAATTTTGTTAATCGAGAGAAAAATTGGAAGAATTAAATCAAAAAAAAATGACCCCAGAGTTTGTGATATCGATATAATTGATTTTAATGGTTTAGTTAAAAATGATAAATTGCTGAAATTACCTCACCCAAGATCTCATATTCGTAATTTTGTACTTTATCCAATAAAAGAAATAGATCCAGAATGGATACATCCAGTTTCTAAGAAAAATGTTGATTATTTAATTAATGAATTAAGCCAAAATTCAAGGATAGAGATTACAAGATTGCGTAAAAGTGTTATTATCTAAATATGATTAATAATAGTGAACTAATTGATAAAATTAAATCATATAACAAATTTTTAAATTCAAAGTCTTTGAATAAAGCTTACAGCTTCGCTTTAAACGCTCATCAAAATCAAAAAAGAGAAGAGGGTGTTCCATACATTATTCACCCTGTTGCAGTAGCAAATATTTTAACAGAATTAAAACTTGATAGCGCTACAATTACTACTGGTTTATTGCACGATACAATTGAAGATACGAATGTAACTTATGAAACTGTAAGAAAAGAGTTTGGTGAAGAAGTTGCTAATTTAGTTGACGGAGTAACTAAATTGTCAGCCTTAGAAGACAAAGCTTCAAATAATTCAAAAGCAGAGAACTTTAGAAAATTAATATTAGCCACATCAAAAGATATAAGAGTTTTGCTCGTTAAATTAGCAGACAGACTTCATAACATGAGAACAATAAATTTTGTAAAAGATAAAGAAAAAATTATTAGAAAAGCTAAAGAAACTATGGAAATTTATGCACCATTAGCAGATCGTATGGGAATGAATAGGATAAGAGATGAATTAGAGGATTTATCTTTCTCTGTTTTAAACAAACCGGCTAGGGATCTGATATTAGATAGATTAAAATTTATAAAAAGTAACAGAGAAGACACTTTTAAATTGATAGCAGCTGAATTAATTCAATTATTAAAAGATAATGGAGTTAATGCAACAATTACTGGAAGAGAAAAAACTCCTTTTTCAATATGGAGAAAGATTCAAAACAAAAAAATATCCTTAGAACAGCTCACTGATATAATTGGATTTAGAATTTTAGTTAATGATATAGATGAATGCTATAAAGCACTTGGAATATTTCATAGTAAGTTTTCAGCCATACCTGGTAAATTTAAAGATTATATTTCTACTCCTAAAATAAATAAATATAGATCAATCCATACTTCAATTATAGGACCAAAGAAAAATAGAATTGAAATTCAAATTAGAACAAATGAGATGCATGAATTTGCAGAAAGAGGTATAGCTTCCCACTGGAAATATAAATCCTCAGAAAAATTTTCAGAATTATCTTGGAAAGAATATGACTGGTTAAGAGATTTAGTAGAAATTATTGAAACAGGAAACAGCCCTGAACATTATTATGAATTTACCAAACTTCAAATGTTTCAAGAAAATGTTTTTTGTTTTACTCCTAAGGGTGCAGTAATTAAATTACCAAAATATGCTACACCTATAGATTTTGCTTATGCTGTTCATACCAAAATAGGAGAGAGTGCGGTTGGATGTAATATAAATGGAAGAGAATCTACATTACAAACTAATTTAAATAATGGTGACATGGTGGAAATTGTAACTTCAAAAAATGCTTCTCCGTCACTCCATTGGTTATCTTCATCAAAAACTGGAAAAGCAAGAGCATCAATAAGACGTTATTGGCAAGATAAATCTTTAGAAAATTCAAAACCTAAAGATAAAAATTATACTAGTACTGTTGTCGTAGATTTACCTCATAAGCCTGGAGTTCTTGGTAATATAAGCTCTTTAATTGGAATTAATAAAGGAAACATCTTAAATGTAGAAATGTTAAAGAAAAAAAAAGATTTTTTACAGTTTTCTTTCGATATACAAATAAAAGATTTAAAAAACTTTACAAACTTGATAAGTCAAATAAAACAAAACAATTTTAATTTTAGAATAATTCGCCATAAACAGAAAAAAAATGCTTTCATACGAAGAATCTTTGAAAATTTTAAAAGAAAGTAAAGCCTTAATAGAAGGACATTTTATATTGTCATCAGGTTTACATAGCCCTTCATATGTTCAATGCGCACAATTACTTAGTAAACCTGAAAAAGCTAATCTAATTTGTAATTCACTGGCAGAAAAAATAAAATCTTTTTATAAAGACTTTGATTTAATTCTATCACCAGCAATGGGAGGCATTATCATTGGTTACGATATTGGACGAATACTAAATAAAGAAACTATTTTTTCAGAAAGAATAAATGGTGAATTTAAATTAAGAAGAGATTTTTCAATAAAGAAAAATAATAAAGTTCTTATCGTAGAAGATGTAATTACTACTGGTAAGTCGAGTTTAGAATGCTCAAAATTAGTTAATAAAGCAGGTGCAAAAATAGTTGGTTATGCATGTATTATCGACAGGTCGAGTGGAAAATCATCCATAAAGGAAAACATTGTTTCACAAATAGAACTAGATATTCCAACATATACAAAAGAAAATTTGCCCAAAAGCCTTTCTTTAATTCAAGCTGTTAAGCCAGGCAGCAGAAATCTATAATGAAAAAAATTAGACTGGGAGTAAACATAGATCATGTTGCAACTGTTAGAAATGCTCGGGGAGAAAAGTATCCAAGTCCATTAACAGCAGCTATTTTAGCACAAAAGTATGGGGCTGACTCCGTAACAATTCATTTAAGAGAAGATAGACGACATATTAATGATGGGGACCTTAATTCGATTATCTCAAAATTAAAAATTCCTTTGAATTTAGAAATAGCAGCAACTAAAGAGATGTTAAAAATAGCTTTAAAACATACACCTCCTTTTATTTGTATTGTACCTGAAAAAAGAAAAGAAATTACTACTGAAGGAGGTTTAAATCTAAATTTCAAAAGAAATTTTTTAAAAAAATTGATTTATAAATTAAAAAAAAATAAATCAAGAGTAAGTTTATTTATAGAACCTAAGATATCAGACATAAAATTAGCTAAATTATTAAAAGCTGATTGTATAGAAATTCATACAGGAAGATTTTGTAAATTGGTTAATGAAAAAAAAAGTTTTAAGAATGAATTAAATAAGATAAAAAAAGCAGTCTCATTTGGCAATAAGATTGGTTTAGAAGTTCATGCTGGACATGGTTTAACTTATAAATCAGCTAAAATTCTGTCCAAAACGAAAGGTATAAGGGAATTTAATATTGGTCATTTTTTAATTGGAGAGTCCATATTTATAGGATTAGCCAAAACTATTAAACAATTTAAAAAAATCATTAAATAATGAAAATTTACGGAATAGGTACAGATATAGCAAACATCAATAGAATAAAAAAATCTTTAAAAAATAAAAATTTAATAAATAGATTATTTAACAAAAATGAGATTAAAAAGTGCAATAATCAATTTAATAAAGCAAATTGTTATGCAAAAAGATTTGCAGCAAAAGAGGCTTTTTCAAAGGCAATAGGCACTGGAATTTCAAATGGTATAAATTTTAATGAAATTATTGTGCATAATATTAAATCAGGAAAACCCAGCATTAAATTACTAGGTAATACTAAGAAAGTAGTTAACAAAATTCTAAAAAAAAAAAAAATTAATATTTTCTTATCTCTATCTGATGATAAACCATTTGCAGTAGCAACTGTTGTGATTTCTGTATGAATAAAAAAAACATAATTACATCTATATTGGAAAACATTAAAACAATAATAGGAGCTCTAATAATAGCTGTTTTTATTAGATCGTTGTTTTTTCAACCATTTTATATTCCTTCTTCTTCAATGGAGCCCACATTACTAGTAGGTGATAGAATTTTTGTTTCTAAATATACCTATGGTTTTAGCAGACATTCTTTTCCATTCAGCCCAAATATATTTAATGAACGGATTAATTATAAAGAACCTAAACAAGGAGATTCTGTTGTCTTTAAAACTCCTGAGGATAATAGAACAGATTTTATAAAAAGATTAATTGGACTTCCAGGTGATGAAATACAATTTATAGAAGGAGATATTTTTATAAATAATCAAAAGATTATAAGAAAAAAAATTGAAACAAATGATCTAGCAAGATGCGGTAAAGTTTTATTTGAAGTTGATAAATATGAAGAAACTCTACCTAACGGAACTAAACATGTAGCTATTTATAATAAAATAGGCACAACACAAAATACTAAAAAATTTAAAGTTCCTGAAAACCATTTTTTTTTATTAGGAGATAATAGAGATTGTTCTAGAGACAGCAGATTTAGTAACATTGGCTATGTAAATTTTGTTAACTTAGTAGGAAAAGCTCAAATCATTTTTTTTTCAAATGATACTAAT
>CABYKW010000026.1 GCA_902519635.1 uncultured Pelagibacteraceae bacterium | reverse complement strand
GCGGAAGTTTATAATTCAATTTTTAAACTAGGCTTTGGGTTTGTAGAGGTAGGCACAATTACTCCTAAAAAACAATTAGGCAATCCTAAACCAAGAATTTTTAGATTAGAAAAAGATGAAGCTTTAATAAATAGACTTGGATTCAATAACCACGGTTCAGATATTGTTGCTCAAAGGATTTCTGAGAACAAACCTCAGGGAATTTTAGGAATAAATATTGGTCCAAATAAGGAAAGCAGTAATAAATCGGAAGATTTCTATATTTGTTTATCAAAACTTTATTCTTATGCAGATTATGTAACAATTAATATTTCTTCACCTAACACAGAAGGTTTGCGAGATTTTCATGAGTCTAATTCAATGATTAAATTATTAGAGGGTTTGAATAAATTAAAAGAAGATAAAAATATTGATAAACCTTTAACAGTTAAAATTTCACCAGATATTGATGAAAAAGAAATAAGCAATATTATAGAAATTATAAAAAAATATAAGATTAATGGAGTAATTATTTCAAATACAACAGATAAAAATAGAGAAAAATTATTAGATGGCAAAAAAAATGAGTCAGGCGGTTTGTCAGGTAAACCTATAAAAAATATTTCTACAAATTTGATTAAAAAATTTTATAAAGAACTGAATAGAAAAATTACTATTATTGGTGTAGGAGGAGTAGATTCTGGAGAAAGCGCTTTTGATAAAATAACTGCTGGGGCAGATGTAGTTCAACTATATACTGGAATGGTTTATAGAGGCCCAGGAGTAGTAAAAGAAATTAAAAAGGAATTAATTTCAATTTTAAAGAATAATAAAATCAAAAATATAAGCGATGCTGTTGGAATTAACGCTTGACCACTGATCAAGCAAGAATTATATAGCTTTAGGAAAATATTATGAGCAAAAGATGCGAACTAACAGGAATTTCACCTTTAAAAGGCCATAACGTAAGTCATGCTAAAAATAAGACGAAGAGAAGATTTTTGCCTAATTTAAAAAAAGTGACATTTAAGAGTGATATTCTAAAAAAGAACATTAAATTAAATGTAACTAATGCAGCTCTAAGAACAGTAGATTTCAAAGGGGGACTGGATAAATATCTTTTATCAGCTAAGAAAGAAAAGTTATCGAAAAAAGTTAAGAAATTAAAGTCTTCTATTTATTCAAAATCATAATTATTTAGGTTATGAGTCTTTTTTATAAGCTATCTGTTTTAATGGGCTTGATAGTTGTTGCTTCAAATTATCTAGTTCAATTTCCTATTCAATATTTTGGTTTAAGTAAAATTTTAACCTATGGAGCTTTTAGTTATCCTATTACATTTTTAATTACAGATTTAGCTAATCGAGCATATGGAAAAATTGTAGCAAGAAAAATTGTATATATAGGATTTTTTATTGGTTTGCTTTTAACTCTATTTTTTTCTACCAATTTCTCAAATATCATCTCTATTAGAATAGCCATAGGATCTGGTACAGCTTTTTTTATTTCTCAGAACTTGGATGTAACTATCTTTCATAACTTGCGAAAAAAGTCTTGGTATATTGCTCCTCTTACCTCTTCAGTTTTTGGTTCAATAGTTGATACGTTTTTATTTTTTTCTATTGCTTTTTATGGAACGGGTGTTTCTTGGATTTCTCTAGCCTTTGGAGATTTAGCAGTTAAGTTTTTAATCACTTTACTGATGCTTATACCTTTCAGATTATTATTATCAAAAATTAAAGATATTTCTGATAAACCAATTTACAAGGTAAGATAAATTAATGAAGAGTTTTTTTATTCTTTTCAACAAAAAGATCAGTTAGTTGGTTTATCATTACATCACCCAAATCTTGTACGTCAGTAATCTTAACAGCTTGGCTATAGTATCGAGTTACATCATGACCAATACCAATGGCTAATAATTCTATATTGGTTCTGTTTTCAATCCATTTAACTATATTTTTTAGATTAGTTTCTAAATAATCACTAGAATTAGTTGATAATGTTGAGTCATCTACTGGTGCCCCGTCTGAAATTACCATTAAAATTTTTCTTTCTTCTTTTCTTTTAGACATTTTATTGCAAGCCCATTTTAAAGCTTCGCCGTCAATATTTTCTTTTAACAATCCTTCTTTTAACATTAGACCCATATTATTTTTTTCTTGTCTCCAAGGCATATCTGCTGATTTGTAAATTATGTGTCTTAGATCATTTAGCCTTCCAGGTAAATTCGGTTTATCATTTTTCATCCATTTTTCTCTAGAAGAACCACCTTTCCAATGTTTAGTAGTAAAGCCTAAAATTTCTACTTTAACAGAACAACGTTCTAAAGTTCTAGCTAATATGTCTGCACAAATAGCAGCAACCGAAATAGGTTTACCCCTCATTGAACCTGAGTTGTCAATTAAAATTGTAACCAAAGTATCTTTAAACTCGATATCTTTTTCTTTTTTAAAAGAAAGTGAATTAAAAGGATCCATTATTATTCTTGGTAATTTTGAATTATCTAACAAACCTTCTTCTAAATCAAAATTCCATGATCTATTTTGTTTTGCCAAAAGTTTTCTTTGAAGTTTATTGGCAAGTTTAGATACAAAATTTTTAAGCTGTAACAATTGCTGGTCCAAATTTTTTCTTAATCTATTAAGTTCTTCTTCGCTTTCTAATTCTTTAGCTTTGATTATTTCATCAAATTCTTCTGTATAAGCTTTATACTTAAGGTCTCCCAAGCTATTTTTAATTTTCTTTCTATAATCTGATTTAGATTTATCTTCTATTTCAATTTCTTCTCCTTCCTGATCAGACTCCTTTGCTTGTTCTTCTAAATCTGGAACACCTGAGTCTATAGACATTTCTTGTTGTTCTTGTTCTTTTTCTTTAGTCTTTTGTTCCTGATTTTTCTGATTTTTTTGTTTTTCATCTTTATTTTCTTCATATTTTTCTTCTTTTTCAAAATTTTCATCTAAATCCATATTTGAAATTAAATCAGAAATAATAGAGTTATATTGAGCCTGATCGTGAGTTAAGCTACTTAATTCTTTGATTTTTCCTTTAAATTTTTCATTTAAATCTTTTTGATATGTCTTAAGTTTTTTTTCTAATTGTTTGCTATTCTTTGAGTCGAAAAATTTAACTCTTAGATAATTCTCAAAAGATTCTGTTATTTTTTCTTCACTATTTTTAAGATCTAAAGCACTAGTTCTTTCTTGGTAATATTTTTCTATGTTATTTTTTACCCCTTTAAATTGATCTGAGCCTAGTTTCTCACATCTAATTTTTTCAGCAATTTTATACAATTTTTTTGATATATTTCCAGCAGGCTCATAAGATTTAAAAGTTTTGTTATCACTAAATCTTAGTCTAAGGGACTTTGAGTCTGCTAATGCCCTGATCTGACTGTAATTGATTTTGTCATTTACTCTCTCAATTTCAGGCAATTTAATAGAATTATTTTTTGATTGAAAATTTTGATTACCAAATGAAACCTCAACATTTTCTGAATTAGACAAAGATTTTACTGTAGAACCGATAGCGGTTTTAAAATTTTCTAATATTTCAGACTTTTTTTCCACTATTTATAAAGTAATATTTATTGAGGACTCTGGAAGATCTTCTCCAAAACATCTTTGATAATACTCAGAAATTATTTTCTTCTCTAATTCGTCACATTTATTTAAAAAAGTAACTCTGAAAGCATACCCTTGGTCTTTAAAAATCGACATATTTTCTGCCCAATGCAATACAGTTCTCGGACTCATTACAGTAGATATATCTCCATTCATAAAACCTTTTCTTGAAAGATCAGCAACTTTAATCATATTAGACAATATTTCTTTTCCTTCTTTATTATTAAATTTTTTATTTTTAGATAAAATTATTTCTAATTCTTTTTCAAAAGGTAAGTAGTTAAGAGTGGTAACAATATTCCATCTATCCATTTGACCTTGGTTTATTTGTTGTGTTCCATGATACAACCCAGAAGTGTCTCCGAGTCCAACAGTATTAGTTGTTGCAAATATTCTAAAAAAATCATGTTGCTCTAAAACTTTATTTTTATCTAATAAAGTAAATTTTCCATCACTTTCTAAAACTCTCTGAATTACAAACATAACATCAGGTCTTCCTGCATCATATTCGTCAAAAACTAAAGCTACAGGATTCTGGATTGACCAAGGTAGAATACCTTCTTTGAATTCTGTTATCTGCTTGCTATCTTTTAAGACAATTGCATCTTTACCAATTAAATCTATTCTACTTATGTGACTATCTAAATTTACTCTAACACAAGGCCAGTTTAATCTAGCCGCTACTTGTTCAATGTGAGTTGATTTGCCAGTTCCGTGATAACCTTGAATAAGGACTCTTTTATTAAAAGAAAAACCAGCAAGAATTGCTAAAGTGGTATCTTTATCAAATTTATAATCAGAATCTATTTTAGGAACATATTCATTTTTTTTTGAAAAAGCGTCAACCTGCATTTCACTATCAAAACCAAAAGTTTGTTTGACTGAAATTTTCATATCTGGTTTTGCAATAAATTGTTCAGAGCTCATTTTTTTCCTAATGTTTTTTTTAACTGACTATAAGCTAAAGTAATTTTTTTCAACTTATCTTCAAATTTTTTATTTCCTTGGTTTTTATCAGGATGATATTTTTTCACAAGACTTTTAAATTTTGAGTGAATTTCTTCCCATTTTGTCTCATCATTTAGCTCCATAACCTCGAGAGCATCCCTGTCAGTTTGAGAAATTTTAGTTTTTTTAAACTCTTTAAAATTTGAGGTTT
>CABYKW010000025.1 GCA_902519635.1 uncultured Pelagibacteraceae bacterium | reverse complement strand
ATTAAAAAAAATAAAGCTAAAAAGATAGAAAAATCTAGTTTAACAGGAGAAATTTTAGCTAAAAGAGCCAAAGAAAAGAATATAAACAATGTATATTTTGATAGAGGTGAATACAAATATCACGGAAGAATAAAAGTTTTTGCTGAAACATTGAGAAAGAACGGACTAAAGTTTTAAAATGGTTGAAAATAAAAAAATAGAAAGCGAAATAAAAGAAAAATTGGTTGCTATTAATAGAATAACTAAGGTAGTTAAAGGAGGACGTAGATTTGGTTTTGCTGCATTAGTAGTCGTCGGCAATCAAAAAGGTTCGGTAGGTATTGGCCAAGGTAAATCTAAACAAGTTCCTGATGCAATCAAAAAAGCAACAGAGGTTGCAAAAAAAAGTCTAATTCAAATTCCTTTAAAAGACGGTAGAACCCTACATCATGATGTAAAAGGTAAAAACGGATCAGGTAAAGTATTTATGAGATCTGCTCCAGCTGGAACAGGAATAATAGCTGGAGGACCAATAAGATCAGTTTGTGAAGTTTTGGGAATTCAAGATGTAGTAGCTAAATCTTTAGGATCTGCAAATCCACATAATGTATTAAAAGCTTGTGTTAATGGACTAAAATCTCAAAACTCACCAAAAATATTATCCGCAATAAGAGGAAAAAAAATATCTGATATTGTTTTCAAAAGAGAGGCTAAATAATGGAATTAAATAATTTAGTGAAAAATAATAAAAAAAAGATAAGGGTAGGAAGAGGCATTGGCTCTGGAAAAGGAAAAACATCTACACGAGGTCATAAAGGGCAAAAATCAAGATCTGGGGTGGCTATTAAAAGTTTTGAAGGTGGTCAGATGCCATTGTATAGACGTTTACCAAAAAGAGGATTTAAAGCACCAGGTAAAAAAAATACTGCAATATTAAATTTATCAAAAATCCAAAATTTTTATGAAAAAAACAAAGATAAATTAAGTGGATCTTTAGACTTAAAGTCTTTAAAAGATAAAAAATTTATTAACAAGAAATACTTGCAACTAAAGATTTTAGGACAAGGTGAATTAAAAGTTAAAATGGATATTACCGCTCACTATGTATCAAAACAAGCAAAAGAAAAAATTGAAAAGGCTGGCGGCAAACTCAATATTTTGAAAAAATAATCTTATATGTCTAGCGAAACCTTAAATACATCTGGTGCATTTAGTCAGGCAACAGATCTTAAAAATAGAATTTTATTTACAATTCTACTTTTAATAGTTTATAGGCTGGGTACTTATGTTCCAATTTCTGGAATTGATCCCTTAGCTTTAAAAGAAATAATGGCTACAAGCCAAAAGGGATTACTAGGAATGTTTAATATGTTTTCTGGAGGAGCTGTTACTAGAATGGCTATATTTGCTCTTGGTATAATGCCTTATATTTCTTCATCAATTATTGTTCAATTACTAACTGGGGTTTCTGATTACTTTAAAAGTTTAAAAGAACAAGGAGAAATTGGAAGAAAAAAAATTACTCAAATTACAAGATACGGAACAGTTTTAATTGCTTGCTTACAAGGTTATGGAGTCTCAGTTGGTTTAGAAAATGCTGGTAATTTAGTAATTGAACCAGGAATGGGATTTAGAATTGTAACTACAATCTCATTAGTCGCAGGAACAACATTTTTAATGTGGTTAGGAGAACAAATAACGTTAAGAGGAGTCGGAAATGGTATTTCTTTAATAATTTTTTCAGGAATAGTTGCAGAAATACCTAGAGCTTTGGCTTCAACATTTGAATTAGGTAGAACAGGTGCATTATCAGCTTTAATGATAGTTGGAATATTTATATTAGTGATATTTTTGGTTTTATTCATTGTATTTTTTGAAAGAGCTATGAGAAAAATTTTAATCAACTATCCTAAGAGACAAGTTGGTAACAAAATGTACGGAGGAGACTCCTCTCATTTACCTTTAAAGATTAATACGGCTGGAGTTATCCCAGCTATTTTTGCATCAGCTTTATTATTACTACCAATCACACTTACAAACTTTGGATTTGCAGAGTCAGATCTTTCTATCAAAATTTCTTCAATGTTTACTCAAGGACAACCTTTGTATATGCTTTTGTATGCTTCAGGTATTATATTTTTTGCATTTTTCTATACTTCAATTGTTTTTAATCCAAAAGAAACAGCAGAAAACTTAAGAAAATATGGAGGATATGTTCCTGGAATTAGACCTGGAGAAAGAACTGCTGAATATATTGAGACAATTTTAATCAGATTAACTACTGTTGGATCTTTATATCTTACTTTTGTATGTTTAATGCCAGAGTTTTTAATTGCTAAATATCCAATTCCTTTTTATTTAGGTGGTACTTCTATATTAATTGTTGTTGTTGTCGCTATGGATACAGTGACACAAGTCCAAACAAGATTAATGAGTTCTCAATATGAATCGTTAATTAGAAAGACTAAATTTGGAAAATAATTAGTTTTATGAATCTAATTATATTTGGCCCACCGGGAGCTGGTAAAGGAACTCAAGCAGATTTTATTGTAAGTAAATTTAATCTTTATCAACTGTCTACAGGTGAAGTTCTAAGAAATGAAATTAAGAACAATACTAAATTAGGAAAAGAAATTTCATCAATAATAAATTCAGGTTCTTTAGTTTCAGATGATATTGTTAAAAAATTAGTAGAGATTTTTATTTCTGATGATAAATATAAAAATAGATTAATCTTTGATGGATACCCAAGAAATCTAAATCAAGCACAAACTCTTAATAAATTGCTTACAACATATGGTCAAAAGATCGATTTAGTTCTAAAACTATCTGTATCTTTAGACACAATAACAAAAAGAATTTTAGAAAGAAAAACTCTTGAAAAAAGAGCAGATGATAGTGAAGAATTAGCAATCAAAAGATATAAAACTTATGAAAAAACCACTGAACCAGTGATTGAGTATTATAAAAAATTGAATTTATTAAAAGTGATTGATGGAGAAAGGACAATTGATCAAATAAATAAAGAAATTAGCGATATTATTACCCTTATATAGAGTTGACATTAAAAAATTAGGCAATATAAATACGCATTTGGAACTTTAACTCATTATAATATGGCTCGTATAGCAGGAATCAATATTCCACAAAATAAAGTTGTAAGCATTGCTCTCACCTACATTCATGGGATAGGCTTATTTTCTTCAAAGAAAATATGTGAAAAATTAAACATACCTTCATCAAAAAGGGTGAATGAATTGACAGAGGAACAGGTATTAAAAATTAGAGAATTTATAGATGCGAACCATAAAGTTGAAGGAGATTTAAGAAGAGAGGTTTCAGTAAATATTAAACGTTTAGTAGACTTAGCTTGTTATCGTGGAACAAGACATAAAAAAAAATTACCTGTAAGAGGACAAAGAACCCAGTGTAATGCAAGAACCAGAAAAGGTAAAGCAATAGCTATTGCTGGAAAAAAATTAACACCACTAAAAAAATAAATTTATAAATTTTAATGAATAAAAAGATTGAAAAAATAGAAAAAAAAACTGAAGCAAAAAAACCTGAATTAGTAAAAAAGAAAGAAAGCACTTTTAAAAAAAAGAAAAAGATTAAAAAAAATATAACTTCAGGTATTGCCTATGTCTATTCTACATTTAATAATACAATAATTTCTATAGCAGATGAGGGGGGAAATGTTGTTTCATGGTCTTCTGCAGGCTCAAAAGGTTTTAAAGGTTCAAGAAAATCTACTCCTTATGCTGCGCAAGTAGCTGCAGATGATGCTGGATCTAAAGCTTACGAACAAGGATTAAGAACATTAACCGTTCAAGTAAAAGGTCCTGGATCTGGAAGAGAAACAGCTTTACGATCATTACAATCAAGAGGATTTAAAATTTTATCAATAAAAGATACAACACCTATGCCACATAACGGAGCAAGACCACCAAAAAGAAGGAGAGTTTAATGGAAACTACATCAAATGTAATAGATAAAAATTGGAAAGCTTTAATTAAACCAAATAAATTAGAAATTAAGAGCAACGAAGATAAAACTATAGCTAAAGTTGTTGCTGAACCTCTGGAAAAAGGATTCGGACAGACAATAGGGAATTCTCTAAGAAGAATTTTGTTATCATCAATCCAAGGAGCAGCAGTTTCAGCTATTCAAATAGATGGTGTTCTTCACGAGTTTTCCTCTATTAAAGGAGTTAGAGAAGATGTAACTGATATTGTATTAAATGTGAAAAACTTAGCTATAAAATCATCATCGGCAAGTCCTAAAAAAATAATTTTAGATATAAAAGGTCCTAAAGAAGTTAAAGCAAAAGACATTACTCTTGTACCAGAAATTGAAATTTTGAATCCAGAACAAACTATTTGTAATTTAGATGAAAAAACCAACTTTCACATGGAATTAATGATTAGTACTGGAAAAGGTTATGTTGCGGCTCCAAAAAACAAAAATGAAGATAGTCCACTTGGATTAATTTCAATAGATTCATTATTTAGT
The DNA here is from genome assembly GCA_902519635.1 of uncultured Pelagibacteraceae bacterium. The sequence goes on along the minus strand of CABYKW010000025.1, from coordinate 385 downwards.
CCAGTCAAAAAAGTTTCTTTTTCTATAGAAAATACAAGAGCAGGCAGTGCACTTGATTATGATAAATTATTAATGACTGTTGAAACAAATGGAACAGTTGCTGCTGAAGATGCTATCGCTTATTCAGCTAGAATTTTTCAAGATCAATTATCAATGTTTGTTAATTTTGAAGATCCAAAAGAAATAGTTAAGGAAGTTAAAAGCACAGAACCAGAATTTAACAGAAATTTATTGAAAAGAGTTGAAGAACTAGAACTATCTGTAAGATCAATGAATTGTCTTAAAAATGATAATATAATTTATATAGGTGATTTAGTTCAAAAAACAGAGCCTGAAATGTTAAGAACACCAAATTTTGGTCGAAAATCGCTTAATGAAATTAAAG
>CABYKW010000024.1 GCA_902519635.1 uncultured Pelagibacteraceae bacterium | reverse complement strand
CAGGCTCGTAAAGAGATCTAATTTTTCCATTTTTGTCTTTTGACCCAAGAGAGGCAGAGGGTAGTAAGCCCAAAGAACCTGTTAACATTGCTGCTTCATCCGATAACATATCTCCAAATAAATTGTCAGCTAGTATTACATCAAATTGTTTTGGATTTCTCAAAAGTTGCATAGCGCAATTATCTGCCAACATATGCTCTAGTTCTATTTTTTTAAACTCTTTATCTTTTAAAGTTTGTACCTCTTCCCTCCATAATACACCTGCTTCCATCACATTAGATTTTTCACAAGAGGTTACTTTATTTTTTCTTTTTTTTGCCAAATCGAAAGCAACTCTTGCAATTCTTTGAATTTCACCTGTGGTATAAGAGTGTGTATTTATACCTCTTCTTTGATTATTTTCTATTGGCTCTATTCCCCTTGGTTCACCAAAATATATTCCACCAGTTAATTCTCTAACGATCATAATGTCTAAACCAGACACTATTTCAGGTTTTAAAGTTGATGAGTCTACTAGTTGCTTAAAACAAATTGCAGGTCTTAGATTTGCAAATAATTTTAGTTCTTTTCTTAGTTTTAAAAGAGCTCTTTCAGGTTTTTTAGAAAATTCTAAATTATCCCACTTTGGACCTCCACAAGCTCCTAAGATTACCGCATCTGACTCTAAAGATTTAAAAAAAACTTCGTCAGTTATAGGAATATTTAACTTATCATAATGAACGCTTACAAAATTATAGACCACGAATATGACGTTGTAGTTCTTGGGGCCGGTGGATCTGGATTAAGAGCTGCAGTAGGTCTGTCAGAGGCAGGATTGAAAACAGCATGTATTTCAAAAGTTTTTCCAACTAGAAGTCATACCTCAGCTGCTCAAGGAGGAATCTCTGCTGCGCTAGGAAACATGGGAGAAGACGATTGGAGATGGCACATGTATGATACTGTTAAAGGCTCTGATTGGTTAGGCGATCAAGACGCTATTGAATACCTTTGTAAAGAAGCTCCAAATGCAGTTAAAGAATTAGATAAATATGGAGTTCCTTTTAGTAGAACTAAGGATGGAAAAATATACCAAAGACCTTTTGGAGGTATGACTAAAAATTATGGTAATGGAACTGTTCAAAGAACTTGTGCGGCAGCCGATAGAACTGGACATGCCATTCTTCACACTTTGTACGGTCAAGCGTTAAAACATAATACAGAATTTTTTATTGAATATTTTGCATTGGATTTAATTATGAAAAATGGTGAGTGCAAAGGATTGATAGCATGGAATTTAAATGATGGCACGATACATAGGTTTAAATCTCATATAACAATAATAGCTACAGGCGGTTATGGGAAAATTTATTATTCCGCTACTTCGGCTCACACTTGTACTGGAGACGGCAATGGAATGGTTTTAAGAGCTGGTTTGCCATTACAAGATATGGAATTTGTTCAGTTCCACCCTACTGGAATATATGGTGTTGGATGCTTAATATCAGAAGGAGTAAGAGGTGAAGGTGGTTTTCTTTTAAATTCTAAAGGTGAAAGATTTATGGAGAGATATGCTCCTAATGCCAAAGATCTTGCTTCAAGAGATGTAGTGAGCAGATCTATTGCTATAGAAATAAATGAAGGAAGAGGAGTAGGAAAAGAAAAAGATCACGTACATCTTCACTTGGATCATCTAGATCCCAAAGTAATCGATGATAGGCTTCCAGGTATAGCAGAGTCAGCAAAAACTTTTTCAGGAGTTGATGTAACTAAAGACCCTATACCAGTAGTACCGACTGTCCATTATAACATGGGTGGAATACCTACTAATTACAAAGCAGAAGTTTTGACATTAAATGGATCTGAGAAGACAGTGCCTGGACTTATGGCAATAGGTGAAGCCGCTTGTGTTTCCGTTCATGGTGCAAATAGATTGGGATCAAATTCATTAATAGATTTAGTAGTTTTTGGAAAAGCTGCTGCTAAAAGAGCTGCTGAGTTGATTAAACCCAATACAGCTCATGACATTTCACCTCAAAGTGAAATGGATAAATGTTTAGATAGATTTGATAAAATTAGAAACTCTAAGGGCGAGACAAATACCGCAAAACTTAGATTATCCATGCAAAAAACTATGCAAAGTAAATGTGCCGTGTTTAGAACTGAAAAAACTTTAAAAGAGGGAGTTAATGAAATTAGAAAACCTTTTGAAGGAATGGAAGATATATCTGTCAAAGATAAATCTCTATTATTTAATACAGATCTGGTAGAATCCTTAGAATTTGACAATTTGATAAGACAAGCAATGACAACTATGGACTCTGCATATCACAGAAAAGAGAGCCGAGGAGCTCATGCAAGAGAAGATTTTTCTAAAAGAAATGATAAACAATTTATGAAACATACTTTGGCATGGCAAAATGGAAAAGAAGTTAAAGTTAAATATAGAGATGTACATGCAAGAACTTTAACAAATGATGTACAGTATTTTCCTCCAAAAGAACGGGTCTATTAATGGCTGAGTTTTTCCTTCCTGATAACTCTAAAATTATTAAAGGTAATTATTATAAGGATAAAACAGGTTCAAAAAATCTCAAAAAAGTAAATGTTTATCGATGGAGTCCTGATGATGGAAAAAATCCAAGAATAGATACATTTGAAGTAGACATGGATAACTGCGGACCTAAAGTATTAGATATTCTATTTAAAATTAAGAATGAAATAGATTCATCATTAACTTTTAGAAGATCTTGTGCCCACGGTGTGTGCGGTTCTTGTGCCATGAATGTAGATGGAATTAATACTTTATCATGTATCAAATCACATAATGATATTAAAGGAGAATTAAATATTTATCCTTTACCTCACTTAAAAGTAATTAAAGATTTAATTGGAGATTTAAGTAATCTGTATAAACAATATGAGTCTATTCAACCATGGTTGAAGACTTCAAAAACTGATACAGAAAAAAATGAAATCATTCAATCTCAGAAAGATAGGTCGAAACTTGATGGATATTATGAATGCATTTTATGCGCTTGTTGTTCAACATCTTGCCCAAGTTACTGGTGGAATGGTGATAAATATTTAGGCCCTGCAGTTTTATTGCAAGCCTATAGGTGGATTAATGATAGCAGGGACGAAGATAAAAAAGAGAGACTAAAAAAAGTTGCCGATGAACTCAAACTATATAGATGTCATACTATTATGAATTGTACTAACTCTTGTCCAAAAGGTCTAAATCCAGCAAAAGCTATTGGGTCAATAAAAAAAATGCTTGCAACAAGCTAAAAGCTTATTTAATCAATTAGCACTATGAAATTAATAGAACACTTTATTGGCGGAAAAAAATATTCTGGCAGTTCCAAGAGAACGAGCAAAGTTTTTAATCCTGCCACAGGTGAACAGCAAGCTGAAGTTAAATTAGGAAATACACAAGATATAAATAAAGCTGTAGAAAATGCAAAAAATTCATTTCAAATATGGTCAAATACTCCTCCTCTTCAAAGAGCGAGGATTATGTTTAAATTTAAGGAACTTATAGAAAAAAATTCTGACGAACTTACTAAAATTATCGTTTCAGAACACGGAAAAGTTTATGAAGACGCTAGAGGTTCTTTAACCAGAGGACTGGAAGTCGTTGAGTATGCATGTGGTATACCTCAAATGCTCAAGGGAGAATTTACAGAAAATGTTGGAACAAGTGTTGATAGCTGGTCAATAAGACAACCACTAGGAGTTTGTGCAGGAATTACTCCCTTTAATTTTCCTGCAATGGTTCCAATGTGGATGTTTCCTATGGCCATAGCGTGTGGAAATACATTTGTTCTAAAACCATCAGAAAAAGATCCATCTTGCTCAATCAGACTGGCAGAGCTTTTAAAAGAATCTGGTTTACCAGATGGAGTTTTCAATGTTGTAAATGGAGACAAAGAGGCAGTTGATGCATTAATAAATAATAAAGATGTGGTGGCTATGAGTTTTGTAGGATCTACACCAATTGCAAAATATATTTATGAAAATTGTGCAAAAAATGAAAAAAAGAGTTCAAGCATTAGGAGACGTTTTTTTGATTCCTTCTGCTACTTGTTTAATTATTTTAAGATTAATTCCTAATAGATCATCCCTTGTCATTCCAGGTTTTCTTGGCACGCCAGCTGTAATGATAATTACGTCTGAATTTTTTGTATCTTCATAATCATTTGTGCCTGAAAGACTAATATTAAACCCATTTACTGGAGATGATTGAGCTATATCTAGTGCTTTACCTTTTGCTATGCCCGCAGCAACATCAAACAAAACTACATCACCTAATTCTTTTAAAGCAATTAAATGTGCTAAAGTTCCTCCAATTTGTCCGGCACCTACCAAGGTAATTTTTTTTCTCAATGTAACTCCTTTTTTATTTCATAGTTGGCATGATAAATTCTGGGTCAGATCTTAAACCAGATGGCCACCTTGAAGTAATTGTTTTAAGTTTAGTGTAAAATCTTACACCTTCAGGTCCATGCATGTGTTGATCTCCAAATAATGATCTTTTCCATCCACCAAAACTATGAAAAGCCATAGGGACCGGTATTGGAATATTTATACCAACCATACCTATTTTTACTTTGCTAGAAAACGTTCTGCCTGAATCTCCATCCCTAGTAAATATACTTACTCCGTTTCCAAATTCGTGATCATTAACTAATTGTAAAGCTTCATCAAAATTTTTTACTCGTACAACTGATAGCACTGGGCCAAAAATCTCTTCTTTATAAATTCTCATATTTTTTGTCACATGATCAAATAAACATCCTCCAATATAATATCCATTTTCATAACCCTGAAGTTTAAGATTTCTTCCATCGACAATTAGTTTAGCTCCTTCTTTTTCTCCAATATCTACATAGCTTTTTACTTTTGCTAGATGTTCTTTTGTAACTAATGGTCCCATTTCAGACTTTTTATCCATACCAGGTCCTATCTTTAAGGACTCAACTTTCTTGCTTAAGCTACTAACTAACTTATCTCCAATATTGCCTACGGCTACTGCTAC
>CABYKW010000023.1 GCA_902519635.1 uncultured Pelagibacteraceae bacterium | reverse complement strand
AATAACTGTCTTCATGGTCCCATATTTTACAGCCATTGTTCCTGAGGCAGATGTTGAGGCCATACCCCCTATAGCTGCGTTAGCTCCAGGGTCAATAGGAAAGAAAACTCCATCTTCTCTTAAATAATCATTTAATTGTTCTTTAGTAACGCATGCCTGCACTCTACAATCAAAGTCTTCAACATTTACACTTAAAACTTTATTCATTTTTTCTAAAGAAATTGTAATACCTTTATCATTCCCTACAACATTTCCTTCTAAAGAAGTTCCTGTTCCAAATGGTACAACAGGTACTTTGTGATCGTTGCAAAGCTTTAAAATCTTAGAGACTTCTGAATTTGTTTCAGGAAAAACTACAGCCTGAGATAAAACAGGGTCATAAGTATCTTCACCTCTGGCATAATTGGTTCTAGTAGATACAGATGTAGAAAATCTGCCATTAAAAATCTTTTTTAGTTCTAATTGAACTTGTTCATTCATATCGCGATATTAATTGAAATTTAGAGAAAATACAGCTTATTTAGCCAACATTTTTTTAATATTTTCAAGAGCTTCTGAAATGTTAGCTTGGGAAGCTGCAAAACTAAACCTTACGTAATCTTTTGCAGTTTTTCCAAATGCAGTTCCAGGAACTATAGCTACACCTGCTTCATGCATACATTTTTTTGCAAATTCTGAACCATTCATTCCTGTACCTATTACTTTTGGAAAAGCATAAAATGCTCCTCCAGGTAAACTACACTCAACGCCAGGTAAATTGTTAAGACCTTCGTGAATTAGTTTTCTTCTTATTGTAAATTTATTCATCATCTGATCTATTGAGTCGTCAGATCCATCTAGAGCAGCAATTCCTGCAAACTGAGCCGCTGCATTGACGCAAGAAACACTATTGATCAATAATTTATTTACATGCTCTACAAGCTCTTTTGGCCAGAAACTCCAGCCTAATCTCCAACCTGTCATTGAATATGCTTTGCTCCATCCTTCAAGAACAATTAATCTTTCTCTTAATTCTTTATATTTAAAAAATGATGGCATTTCTTTTCCATCAAATATTTGTCTGCTGTAAATCTCATCACTTAAAATTGTTACGTGCGGATGTTTTTTAAGACCCTCTGCTAGAACATCAATATCTGATTTTTCAACAAAACTGCCAGTAGGATTATTTGGATTGATTAAAACCAATAATCTAGTTTTGTCAGTTATTAATGATAAAATTTTTTCTGGATTAAATTTTAAATCTTTATCTTCAGTTAAATCATACGGTACAGCTTTTGCACCTGTAAAATTAATCATTGACTCATAAATTGGAAATGCAGGGGTTGGATGAATAATTTCTACGCCTGGTTCACCAAAACATTGGATAGCGTAACTCATTGTAGGTTTTCCACCAGGCATTATAATTATTCTTTCAGGATCAATATCCTGGTCATATAATTTTTTAATTTTTCTAGTTACTGCTTGTCTGCATTCAAGAATTCCGTTTGATAAAACATAACCATGATGACCGTCATCTAGAGCTTTTTTTGCTGCTTCTACAATATGTTTTGGAGTTTTAAAATCGGGTTGGCCTAATCCGAGGTGTATCATTGGCTTTCCTGTAGCTTCTAATTTTTTTGCCTCAGCTAAAACGCTAAATGCAGTTTCTGTTCCTAATCTTTGTAAACTTTTTGCTAGTTTCATAATCTATAAATTTCTTTTAATTTCTATTTCTATAAATTAATTTTGAACTATTCAACTCTTTTAAATTTTTACACCCCATCAAAACCATATTTCTATTTATTTCATCGTACATGTTTTGTAATAAGTGCTCGACACCTTTTTGACCTCCGGCTGCTAAAGAAAATAGGAACATTTTACCAAAACTGCAAGCCTTGGCACCAGCGGCAATAGCTTTTAATACGTGAGTTCCTCTTCTTACACCCCCATCTAAAATTATTTCAAGCTTATCGCCCACAGCATCAGAAATTGCTTTCACTTGATCAAAGGGAGACCGAGACCCATCTAATTGACGTCCTCCATGATTAGATATCATGATAGCAGTACATCCAATATCAATAGCTCTTTTTGCATCTTCAACAGACATAACTCCCTTCAATGCAAAAGGTCCGTTCCATTTTTTTGCACAATATTCTGCATCTTTCCAGCCCATAGCCGGGTCATATTGTTCATTAATATATTCGATTACTGATTTTGCTATGTTAGTTCCTTTATCAGTTTTCTTTTTAACATTTGCAAGTTCAAATTTTTTACCTATTAAATAATTAAAAACCCATTGGGGTCGCATCGCAAAACTTATTAAACTTTGAAACGTGAGTTTTGGTGGAGTTGTAAATCCTGTTCTATGATCTTTTTCTCTATTACCTGCTACTAAAGTATCTACCGTTAAACACATTGCATCAAACCCAGATCTCTTTGATCTTTCAATTAAATCATCAGAAATTGCTCTATCTTTATGAACATAAAGTTGAAACAGCTTAGGTCCGCTAGAAATATTTGAGACTTCTTCTATAGTATTGTTACCCATAGACGACATGCTATAAAAAGTATTGAATTTTTCCGCAGCTCTTGCTGAGGCTCTGTCTCCGTCTGGATGATAAAGTCTCTGCATTGCTGCAGGTGAAAGAAAAATTGGCATATCAATTTTTCTTCCAAATAAAGTAGTTGATAAATCAGGTTTTCCAACGCTAGCAAGAACATTGGGAACTAAATCACAATCATTAAAAGACTCAGTATTTCTTCTTAAAGTAGACTCGTCATCAGCACCGCCATCAATGTAGTGAAAAATAGGGGAAGGTAGTTTTTTTTTAGCAAGTTTTCTAAAATCCTCAAAATTGTGACAATTTTTTAAACTCATTATCTTCTAAATCTTAAATTTTTTCTATTAAGGTCACTTATTTTTGTACATCCCATTAATTTCATGTCTCTTTCTAATTCAGCTTTATATTGACCTAAAGCTCTTTCAACACCTGCTTGACCAGCCGCAGCTAAAGCGTATAGATATAATCTGCCGCCTGAACAAGCTTTGGCTCCCAGTGATAATGCTTTAAGCATATGAGTTCCTCTATGAATTCCACCTTCACAAATCACATCAAGTTTATCCCCAACTGCATCAACAATTTCAGCAAGTTGATCAAAAGGAGATCTAGATCCATCTAGTTGTCTTCCACCATGATTTGATACCATGATCCCTGTGCATCCTATATCAACAGCTCTTTTGGCATCCTCAACACTCATCACTCCTTTAAGAGCAAAATGACCACCCCACTTAGAACAAAGTTTTTCAGCATCTTTCCAATTCATAGATTGGTCCAACATAGTTGAAAAATAGTTTCCAATTGACGAGTTGGTGCTAGTACCTTCTTTCACAAAATCTTGAAGATGAGGTAATTCAAACTTACCTCTTGTTACATAGTTTATTCCCCACATTGGTTTTGTTGCAAAACTAAATAAGCTTGCTAGTGTTAATTTAGGGGGAGAGGTAAAACCAGTTCTTAAATCTCTTTCACGATTACCTCCAGTAATCGTATCTACAGTTAAAGCCATAACATCAAATTTTGCAGCTTTTGCTCGTTCTAAACAAGAGTCGTTCAAACCTCTGTCTTTATGAAAATAAAATTGAAACATTTTTGGCGTATCTATCATTGAAGATATCTCCTCTACGCTAACTGTTGCTAAAGCTGAAACACCAAACATAGTATTAAATTTCTGTGCAGCTTTTCCTACTGCTCTCTCTCCTTCATAATGAAAAAGTCTTTGTAATGCTGTGGGTGCAAGATAAAAAGGTAAATCAAGTTTTTTTCCAAATATTGTAGTCGATAAATCTACATTCTCTACACCTCTTAAAACGTTCGGAACTAAGTCTACATCATCAAATGCGCTTGTGTTTCTAGCATAAGTAACTTCATCATCTGCAGCGCCATCAATGTAATGAAATATAGGTGAAGGTAGTTTCTTTTTTGCTAGTTTTCTAAAATCTTTAAAATTATGACAATCTTTTAAATTCATTTCTATTAAAAGTTTTTAGAAAATGTGATTTGTTGATTGTCTGTTCCAGGATTTGTTTCACCCCAATCGTTATTTGAAATATGACTATAACTGTATCCGATTTTTGAATTTTCAAAAATATCTAAGCCTAGTTTAATCTCACTTTTAAATTCTAAAGAACTTCCTAAATCTTTGCCATTTCCTTTTTCATAAAAACCAGGAGTAAAACTTGGTAAGATTTTTAATCTTCCAATGCCATATTGGCCTTCAACCCCCGTATACATATAAACCGAATTGTCTCCTGTCATAAAGCCACCAGAAACAGGAGAAAATTTTCCTAAAAAAGTATCTCGAAACAGATTAGGATTTTTATGCTCTATACCAAATAAACTTGTTTGATCGTCACCTTCTTTATCAATGACATCAAAAGTACCGGTATAAAATGAAATTTCTTTATTACCTTCTTCTGCTAAAGCAGGATTCAAGGTAAAGCTTAACAGTGCTAAAAATACAAAAAGTTTTAATTTCATAATTAAAAAATTAAATTAAATATCTCACATGTCTAGATATCTTTCAACTAGTGATTGTCTCTTTTTTTTAAAAATAAAAAAATTATCACTCCACCAGATACTAAAGTTATGTACGGAAATAACCATAATACAAAATTAACTTTATTAAATGGGGGTTTATAAACAATCCATTCACCATATTTCTCAATCAAAAAATCATAAATTTCTTTTTCTGATTTACCGTTGTTGATTTGATCTTTAACTACAATTTTTATCGTTTGAGCGAAGTCCGAATTGGAGTCAGCGACAGATTGTCCTTGACAAATTAAACAACGTAAATTTTTTAAAATCTTGTTTGAGTCTATTGAGAAAGTTGTGGCATTGACAACATTGAAATTTATTAAAATAAAAAAAATTATTACTTTTGATTTCATTATTGCCTTACGATATTCTTGATATAATCATAATCATTTTTAGAAATAGGTCCTATAAATTTTTTTATAATTACTAAATTCTTATTTATTAATATGCTTTCTGGGATACCATAAATTCCAAAATTGATTGATTGCATACCCAATTCATCTCTTGCTAAATCATCGTATGGATCACCAAGATCTTTTAGGAATTTTAAAGCATTACTTTTTTTATCTTTAAAATTTACACCTAATAATTCAAGATTTTTTTCGTCATTTAATTTAATCAAAATAGGATGTTCTTCTCTGCA
>CABYKW010000022.1 GCA_902519635.1 uncultured Pelagibacteraceae bacterium | reverse complement strand
AATGACCATTGTGAAGCTCTTATAAAATTATTTTTTAAAGGTCGATCAGGCGAGAAATATAATATAGGTTCAGGGATTAATTGTAGTAATATTTTTCTTGTAAAAAAAATTTTAAAATCATTTGTTAATAAAAAAATTAAAATCGGGAAAAAAGTAAAAATCATATATGTAAAAGATAGGCCGGGACATGATTTTAGATATGCACTTAATAGTAACAAAATTAAAAAAAAGTTAAAATGGAAGCCTAAAATAAACCTAAATCAGGGTATATCTAGAACAGTAGATTGGTATATTAAAAATCAAGAATATTTTAAAAAATTAAATGAAAAGAATTTTAGTCACAGGTGGTGAAGGTAGATTTGCAAATATTTTAAAAAATAAAAAAAGTAAATTTAAGTTTATTTTTAGAAATAAAAAACAACTTAATATTTTAAGTGATAAATCTATCAGAAATAATATAAAAAAATTTAAACCAGATTATCTCATGCATTTAGCCGGGTTATCTAGACCAATGAAGATTCATGAAAAAAATATAAAAAGAAGCATCGATTTAAATATAATTGGCACTGCAAATATTATTAAAGTATGTGTTGAAAAAAATTTAAAGATTATTCACTTTTCTACAAGTTATGTTTATCAAGGCCAAAAAGGGAATTATAAAGAAACAGACCCTCTATTGCCTTGGAATAATTATGGATGGTCAAAACTTGGAGCAGAATGTGCTGTTCAAATGTATAAAAATTCTCTTATTTTAAGAACTTGTATGACAGAGAGACCTTTTGTTCACAAATCTGCCTTTGCAAATGTAAAAACTAATTTTATTTACCATGATGAATTTATAAAAATTTTTTTAAAAATTTTAAACAAAAAAGGGATATTCAATATTGGGGGAAAAGCACAAACTGTATATCAATTTGCAAAAGCAGAAAATAAGAATATAAAAAAAATATTTTCAAAAGGCGAACTTCCATTAAAAATGGATATGAATTTAAAAAAAATTACAAAATATTTGAAATGAAAATTTATAAAACAAAAATAAATGATTTATTAATTATTAAACAAAAAAATAATGTTGATAAAAGGGGATCTTTAAGAGAAACCTATAATAAAAAATTTTTTAACAATAAAAAGTTTATATTTGAATATTGCACAACATCCAAAAAAAATGTTGCAAGAGGATTTCATTTTCAAACAAAATTTCAACAGGCAAAATATGTAAATGTCTTAAAAGGTAAAATACTTGATGTAGTGATAGATTTAAGAAAAAAATCAAAAACTTTTGGTAAGACTTTTAAAATTATTTTATCCTCTGAAAATGCTACAAGTTTATACATACCAGAAGGTTTTGGACATGCTTATTACAGTTTTAATAAAATAAATATTATCTATTATAAGCTTAGTAACTATTATAAACCTCAATTTGAAAATGGAATTAATGTAATGGACAAAGATTTAAAAATTAAATGGCCTAGAAAAAAATTTTTTTTATCAAAAAAAGATAAAAATTTAATGACTTTTGAAGAATTTTGTAACTCTCAGAAATTTTTATAATCTGATAAGTCTTTAAACACAATTGGATATTCAATAACTCTACTATTTTTTTGAAACCAATAAGACAAATAACGTTCAGCAAGAAAACCATAAATTCTTTTCATGCCATATCCTTTTAAGTCTGAAAATCCAAAAATACTCTCACATTTTTTCAACCAAGGAAAAATAGATTCATAATAATCAATTAAAAATTTTTTTTTGCAGATAAACATATTATGTGGATTAAATGATGTTTTAGTATTTACAAAATCTCTAAAAGAATCTCTATTTTCTTTATCAAGTAAATCAATAGCTAAATCTAAATTTCCTTCTCCATGAAATACATCAAAATGAAACTTTATACTTCTTTTTGTTTTAGAAAAAATAACAGATGGTGATCGAATAATTTTAATTAAATTTTTTTTAAAAAATTTAAATCTATAATTATCTACAGGAGATTTTTTGCCTAAAACACAATCATAAATATCGAGTTCTGAAGGAATTACTTTAATCACATTTTGTTCTAATAGATTTAATGGAATATTTTTTTCATTAATATTTTTAAGTGAAAAAAACTTTCTATATTGACAAAAACCAATCCATTCTGAATTAATTTTCTTTAAATAATTTTTCCACAACCAATAATGAAAAGTATATTCACCATAATTTTTATTTTTATTTGCAATATTATCTCCTTTTTTATCTTGTATCCATTCCTCATCAAAATTTAAATCTCCTAATCCAACTGGAATATAATTAAATCTTTTAATCAAATCTAAATGACTAGGATTCAATGACAAACAAAACATCGTTAAATTATTCATAATAATTTTTATTTTCGCTTAAATACTAAATCTTTATGGGAAAAAGTTTTTTGTTTAACAGAGTCATGAGTAAAGATATCAAAATTATAATTGTTTTGAAAAAGTAATTTGTACCCGCTTTTGTTGAATAAACCTATAAACTTTTCAAAAGAAAAAAATATATATGGATGTGAGCTTCCAGGAACGGCATGTTCAATAGAAACAAAGTTTTCTTTTTTTTTATGGAAAAAAGTTCTTGTAATAATAAAAAACTCTGGTTTATATTTCTTAAGTTCTAAGATAATTTTTTCGTAATTTTTAAAATATTGTATGGAAGATATAAAGCACACTATATCAAATTTCTTTTTTATTTTTTTTATATCGGATTTATATTTTATATATTTTCTAAATTTCTGTGGAACTTTCTTACTTATTATATTCGCAAATTTTTTTGTTTCTAAAACCGTACAATAAGTAGATAAACCTGTAGATTTTTTTATGTAGCTAAATATTGGATTATTGCCTCCCCCTATGTCTAAAATATTTAATTTTTTTTTATTTGATAAAGCCGAGATAATAGAAGCTGCATAAAATCTTTCTACTGACTCAACATGTTCAGGTCCAAAAAACTTTTTTGTATATCTTTTGTCAAAGTATAGGTTTCTCTTATTTAAAAAATTTTCTGCTAAATTATATGTCTTAAATTTCTTAGTATAATTAAAACTTTTCTTTTTAAGAATTCTTTTTATTTTTCTTAGCATCTAAATATTTACTACAAACTTATTTTCATTTTGATTTTATTGGTAGCGAGGGGCGGATTCGAACCGCCGACCCCAGGCTTATGAGTCCTGTGCTCTAACCAACTGAGCTACCTCGCCAAATAAAAAATGATAATAAAGTTTTATTTATCTTTAATCAATAATTTCATTTAATTTGAAGATAAGATTAATTTTTTTAATTTTTTTAAATCAATCATTATAGGATTATCTTGATGTTTAAATAATTGTGATTTGCTATCTACAAGTCTTCTGTAATCTAATTGACATCTTTTGGCCAAATAATGAAAAATATTACCGCTATGTTTCGATGATAATTCTATTACTTTTGTATTAGGTTTAGAAAATACTAAATTAGCGAATCCAGCACCATGCAAACCTACAACAAATTTGGCATTATAAAATATTTTAACCTGATCTTTAAAACTATGATTTGATAAAGATACAATTTTAAAACCATTTTTTATTAGAAGATTTTTAACTTCGTTATTATTAATTATTCTCCTATTTTCTAAAATACTATCATCTTCTCTATTTATATAAATTTTTTTTGAATACTTGTTGTTGCTCGATTTTTTTTTAAGATATTTTTTTCTAAGCCATTTGATTATCCAAAATGGAATATTTATTATAGATTTTGAAGGATTGTTATTAAAAACATAAGGATGGTCAACAGCTAAAAGATTATCACATTTGATATGTTTAAATTTTTCACCATCTAACAATTTTTTAATAGGAATTTTCAAATCTATTAATGTTTCAATTTGGTATTTCCTTTTTAAAGATGGTAATAAATAATAATCAGGCTTGTGATTTAAATTTAATTTTTCTAATATCGCAATTTTTGGTAATACATCAAAAATCCAATGCCAATAATTATTTTTTGCAGCTCCACCAGATAACAATGAAAAAATAGATCCATCAATTTTTTTTAAAAATTTAGGAGTGCCATTCTTTATAACAAAATTATCAAAAATGTTTCCATTAATAATTTTTAAATTCTTTTTTAATTTATATTGATATGAGGCATCTTTAATTAAAGAATTATCTAAAATATATGCAGTGTTATTTACAGTATCAGAATAAACTCTTCCATTAGAGATGTCATAAAAATTATAAGTATGAGAATTATTAATAGATACTTTTTTTAAAGTAATTTTTTTATTATTTTGAGATTTTAATACTTGAGTTACATTTCCGTAAATCAACTTAAATATAAAATATTTTATGCTCTTAAACATTTTTAAACTTGAGTTAGTTTTGTTGAATTGCTCTTAACATTATCGAAAATCTTTTTTTTACTTTCTTCGTTATAAAATCTTCCAACCGATTTAAAACTATTTAATGGAGACAAAATTTCAAAATTTTTTGCTAACTTATTATTTATATAAAAAGCATTAGTTCCGGAACTTTCAACCGCTATTAATGAAAATCCTTTAGAATTTAATAAATCATTTAGTGCCAATAAAGATGCTCCCCAAATACCGTCATCTTTAAATTTAAAATTTTCATCATAAGCTATTGTTAATTTATGATCTTTTCCAAGCCAATGATTATACTCGCAGCATAATACATTTATATTTGATAAATCCATAGCCTGTAATATCCAATAATCATTGCTGTCTATATCTAAAGAGAGAAAATCAATTTTTTTATTTAAACCCTCTGTTAAAATAAGATTATTAATATTTTTTTTTGTAACCTTAGAATTAATTACTTGAACTTTAGATTTTGGATAATATTTTTTCAAATTACTTCTTAGAGCTGTTGACTCTTCTAGATCTATATCTATTAATTTTCCTTCCCATCCTTTTTTAATTAAATTTAAAGTATTAAATTCATAATATCCAAATCCAATCTCTATAAAATATTTGTTATTAGGTATTTTGCTAAAAATATAATCTATTATTCCGTCTTCATTATTTTGTGAAGTGATTTTATATTCATATTTATTGATTGAATCCAAATTATCTGAAAATTTTTTTAGTTGTTTTTCTGTATTAATTTTTTTTTTAAAATTTTTAGATGTTCTAAGCAAAAGAAAATATGGAAATAAAGAATTAGTGAAAAATGTTCTTAAAATATACTGAATTGCTCTTGAAGTTATTTTTTTTGATTTTTTCATAAAATAATATTTTATTTAGTGAATTAAATAATGTTATACAATAATACTAATAATTTAGCTTTTGCTAAAATTAGCTAAAATTCTTGAAGTTTTAGTCTTATGGATTTTTATATAGAGAGTATTATTCCAAAAACAGTAATTGCAGAAATTGCTGCAACAGAAAGAGCTATATTGCTATTTCTTTCCTTCTTTTTTTCTTCGTTCAGTCTAGATACTAAGTCGGTAAGCTTAACTCTACTTCTGCTATTATAGTGTTTTTCAGCAGGATGACTGTGATTTTCAAATTTTATTTCTGAACTCATACAACCATATTCCATCATATAAATTCTTGTAATAAAACTTATAGATAGAGCATAATGGGTTTAAGTTGAATTTCATAGACCAAAATGGGGGAAATATTTTATACAACCTTATTTTAATATCGCTTTTTCTGCTGGGGTATAGTTTAAATTAAAAGCTTCTGCTACCCCTTTGAATGTAATTATGCCCTTGTATACATTTAAACCAGCTAAATAATTCTTATTTTCTTGTAAAGTTTTTTTATAACCGTGGTCAGCTAACTTAATTAACAAAGGTAAAGTAGCTTTATTCAAAGCCATTGTGGAAGTTCTCGGCACACCACCAGGCATATTAGCCACGCAATAATGAACTACATCGTCTACTAAATAAGTTGGATTAGCGTGAGTGGTTGGTTTACTAGTTTCAACGCATCCTCCTTGATCAATTGCAACATCTACAACTACTGATCCTCTTTTCATATTTTTAACCATCTCTCTTGTGACCAGTTTTGGAGCTTCTGCACCAGGTAT
>CABYKW010000021.1 GCA_902519635.1 uncultured Pelagibacteraceae bacterium | reverse complement strand
AGGTGTACAATTAAACCATATAATGAGGCATACAGTTGGTTTGTTTCACGGACAAAATGGATCAAAAACTTGGAAACAATATCTTTCTAAAAATATGTGTATTAGAGACGCCGATCTACAAAAAGTAAATCATATTATGGATCAGGTTAAAAAAACTAATCCTGCATCACTAGAGAGATAATTTGGATATTCTTTCACAGTCAGAAATTATCTATTTAATTTTTATAATGATAATAACAGCAATACCTGCAGGTTTTGCTGCCGGTTTGTTTGGAATTGGTGGTGGATTAATTACTGTTCCTATTTTATTTTATATTTTTAGCGCTTCAGGTATTGAGCCAGATTACTTAATGCACTTAGCAGTTGGAACATCTTTTGGAATTATCATTCCAACTTCAATTGTTTCTGTTTTAACTCATCATCAACATAAAGCTGTAGATTTTGGTATTGTTAAAGGGTATGGCTTTTTTGTAGCTACAGGAGTGATTTTGGGAACTATTTTAGCTGCGAGTTTAAAAACAAAACCTTTGATCTTATTCTTTACAGTTGTTGTTTATATTTTAGCTTTTTATTTATTATTTCTTAAAGAAAAAGAGGAAAATTTAGAAATAAAAATGGGTTTATTAGCTAAAGGGCTATCAGGTATTATAAGTGGCTTTATTTCTGCTCCAATGGGAATAGGGGGAGCGGTTATGAATGTTCCAATTCTTAAATTTTTTGGCTATTCAATAAATAAAGCAATAGGTAGTGCTGCAGCGATCGGGTTTATAATTGCTCTATTTGGGGCAGCGGGTTTTTTAATTTCAGGATCATATTTAGGTGTAAACTTGCCATTAAGCTTAGGCTTTTTAAATATTCCCGCTTTTTTGATTTTTTTTCCAATTACTGCTTTTATGGCAAGGCTAGGAGCAAAAGCTAGTCATAAAATTAATAAGAAAAAAATGACCAAGTATTTTGGGTTATTTTTACTCGTTATTGGGACTAGATTTTTATACGAATATTTTAAACTTTAAATCTTTTGGTCGTACTCCCCAACTTTTCCAGTTTTTTGAAGTAAATTGTCAATAAAATCAAATATTTTTTTCTTTCTAGAATCTGAGGTTGTACTCTCTGTTACAACTACTAAAGATGGTTTATTGGAAGAGGCTCTTATTAATCCCCATGATCCATCTTCTAAAGAAAACCTTATTCCATTTACTGTTAGAACTTCTGTGATTAATTGACCATCTATTTTAGTATTTTTTTGTTTTAATTTTTGAACTTCATCGACCATTACTTCAACAATTTTATATTTTTCCTCATCTTTACAAAATGGTGCCATAGTTGGGGATTGGTAGGTAACTGGCAATTCTTCGATTATATCTTTTATCTTTTTATTTTGTTTTACTAAAAGATGACACACTTGGATTGCAGAATTTATTCCATCGTCATATCCATATCCTAAAGGATTATTGAAGAAGAAATGACCGCTTTTTTCAAAACCAGCTAGTGCTTTTTCACTATTAACTTTTCTTTTGATATGAGAATGTCCTGTTTTCCAATATATAGTTTTACAATTATTTTTAATAAGAATTTTATCATTTCTAAACAGTCCGGTAGATTTTACGTCTACAACAAATTTGGAATTTTTATAATTTTCAGAAAGATTTCTTGCAATAAGCAAACCTATTTTATCTGAGAATATTTCATTTCCATTATTATCAATAACACCACATCTATCCCCATCTCCATCAAAACCAAATCCTATATCAGCATTATTATCTTTTACTGCATTAGATATAGCATGAAGCATTTTTAAATCTTCAGGATTAGGATTATATTTTGGAAATGACCAGTCTAGTTTACAGTCTAATTCTATTACTTCACAACCAATTCCTCTTAAAATATCTGGAGCAAATATTCCGGCTGTACCATTTCCACAAGCAACTACAGCCTTTATCTTTTTATTAATTTTATTTTTTTGAATTAAATCTTGTATATAAATATTTTTAAAATCTTGAATTTTTTTAATATCACCTTTACCATTTTTGAAATTTTTTTTTAAAGTTATATCTTTTAATTCATGCATTTCTTCTGGAGCATGTGTTAAACCCTTTTTGATACCCATTTTTACACCAGTCCAACCATTTTCGTTGTGACTAGCTGTAACCATCGCAATAGCATCGGAATTTAAATTAAATTGCGCAAAATAAACCATCGGTGAAAGAGATAAACCCACATCTTCAACTTTACATCCCGTAGAAATCAAACCTTCTATAAGAGCTTTTTTAATTTTTTCGCTATAAGATCTATAATCATGTCCAACTATTACTCTTGGATTGTTATTTTTTGTATGATTTATAACTTGAGTTCCTAAACCTTTGCCTAAACTAGTGATTCCCTCAATATCAATCTCTTTTTCAAAGATCCACCTTGCATCGTACTCTCTAAAACCGTTTGGATTGATTTTCATTAGCTATAAATACTAAAGAATATAGGCATTTGTTATTAAATGTTTATTAACAAAACTTTCCACTTGCAAAATTAAATTGATGTTCATATAATGTTCTATTGATTTAGTTGTTATTTAGTATACAACCTGCAATATAACACTATATATAGTATTTTTGTTAATAAACCGTTCAAAATAAGGAAAATATGAATAAAAACGTATCATTGGCAATAAAGAAAGCTGTCGGCAGTATAAGCCAAAAAAACCATAATGAACTAAAAAATAATGGTCCCAAAAAACCAGACCTGTTTTCATTATCAGGAGAAACAGAACTTTTTCAAAATGAAAAGGGTATAACAATTAAGATTGATCGATCCAGGGACGCTAACTTAACTGATTTTGGTAAAGCAACTTTAAAAGATAGGTATTTAGGACAAAATGAAAGTTTTCAAGATTTGTTCGCGAGAGTAGCAAGTGTTTATGCGGATGACAATCTTCATGCACAAAGAATTTACAATTATATAAGTAACCTTTGGTTTATGCCAGCAACACCAGTTTTATCAAATGGTGGAACAGAAAGAGGTTTGCCAATCTCTTGTTTTTTAAATGAAGCTAACGATAGCTTAGAAGGTATTACGGACTTGTGGGAAGAAAACGTTTGGTTAGCTGCTAGAGGGGGAGGTATAGGAAGTTATTGGGGCAACTTAAGATCCATCGGAGAAAAAATAGGTAAAGTCGGCAAGACTTCTGGAATTATTCCTTTTATAAAAGTTATGGACTCTTTAACTTTAGCAATTAGCCAAGGTTCTCTGAGAAGAGGATCAGCAGCTTGTTACTTACAAATAGATCATCCTGAAATCGAAGAATTTATTGAAATGAGAAGACCAACAGGTGGAGATGTTAACAGAAGATCTTTAAATTTACATCATGGAGTTCTTGTTACTGACGATTTTATGAGAGCAGTAGAAACCGATGGTCAATGGGCACTTAGAAGTCCTTATGATGGTTCAGTTCAATCGACTATTCCAGCTAGAAATTTATGGATTAGACTTTTAACTGCAAGAATTGAAACTGGTGAACCTTACATAATTTATATTGATACTGTTAATAGACAAATACCTCAGCATCATAAATTAGCAGGTTTAAAAGTTAAAACATCAAACTTATGTAGCGAAATTACTTTACCTACAGGATTAGATAATGATGGAAAACAAAGAACTGCAGTTTGTTGTCTTTCATCTTTAAATATAGATACGTATGATCAATGGAAAGATAATGCTCAATTTGTCGAAGACGTTATGAGATTTTTAGATAACGTAATGACAGACTTCATTAATAGAGCGCCAGAGGAATTCGCTCATGCTAAATATTCTGCAATGAGAGAAAGAAGTGTTGGGCTAGGTGTGATGGGTTTACATTCCTTTTTCCAACAAAAAAATATTCCTTTTGGCTCTGTGATGAGCAAAGTATGGAATAAAAAGATTTTCAAAAACATTCAGGAGAAAGTTGATGTGGCTTCAAAAAATCTTGCAGAGGAAAGAGGAGCATGCCCAGATGCGGAAGAATATGGAATAAAGGAAAGATTTTCAAACAAAACAGCGATAGCTCCAACTGCATCAATTTCAATTATTTGTGGAGGTTCTTCACCAGGAATCGAACCAATTGCAGCTAATAGCTACACTCATAAAACTTTATCAGGATCTTTTAATGTAAGAAATAAATATTTAAAAAAGATACTCCAAAAATATAATAAAGACACAGATACAGTGTGGTCATCTATAACAACCAATCAAGGATCAGTTTCTCATTTAGATTTTTTAACAGCGGAAGAAAAAGATACTTTCAAGACCGCTTTTGAAATTGATCAAAGATGGATTGTTGAATTAGGTGCTGATAGAACACCTCATATTTCTCAAGCACAATCAATAAATGTTTTTGTGCCTGCAGATATTCATAAAAAAGAACTTCACGATATTCATTTTCAAGCTTGGAAAAAAGGACTTAAAAGTCTTTATTACTGTAGATCTAAATCCATACAAAGAGCTGAAAATGTAGAGGTAGGATCATCAACAGATGTGACGAAAAATGTTTATTCGAAATCGAATGAATCAAATAATAAAGATAACAATTATGAGGAGTGTTTATCATGTCAGTAGCCGAAAAAGTTAAGCCTGGAATAATTCAACCAAAAAAAATGGGTCTATTAGTAGAAAACCCTGTTTATAAACCGTTTAGATACCCATGGTGCTATGACGCCTGGTTAACACAACAAAGAATTCATTGGTTGCCAGAAGAAGTTCCTCTTGGAGATGATGTCAGAGACTGGCAAAAAAACTTAACTAAAGAAGAAAAAAATCTTTTAACACATATATTTAGATTTTTTACTCAAGCAGATGTTGAAGTTAATAACTGTTACTTAAGACATTACACAACTGTTTTTAAACCAACTGAAGTTTTAATGATGATGACTGCGTTTGCAGCCATGGAAACAGTTCACATTGCTGCTTACTCTCATCTTTTAGATACTATTGGAATGCCAGAAACAGAATACTCAGCTTTCTTGCAGTATAAAGAAATGAAAGATAAATACGATTATATGCAAGGTTTTGATGTTAAATCAAAACATAATATCGCAATGACGATGGCAGTGTTTTCAGCTTTTACAGAAGGTTTACAATTGTTTGCAAGTTTTGCAATCTTATTAAACTTCCCAAGATTTAATAAAATGAAAGGGATGGGCCAAATTGTAACTTGGTCAGTGAGAGATGAAACTTTACACTGTAATTCTATGATTAGACTGTTCAGAGATTTTATAAAAGAAGAGCCACAAATCTGGAATGATAAACTTAAAAAAGAAATCGTTGATGCTTGTAAAACAATTGTAACTCACGAAGATGCATTTATAGATTTAGCTTTTCAGATGGGTCCGTTAGAAGGTTTAACAGCGAATGAAATCAAGCAGTACATTAGGTTTATTGGAAATAGAAGACTTGAACAATTAGGTCTTGACCCAATTTATGATGTTAAGAAAAACCCTTTAACATGGTTAGATACAATGTTAAACGGAGTAGAGCACATGAACTTCTTTGAAGGTCGAGCGACAGAATACTCTAAAGCTTCGACTAGAGGAACTTGGGGCGAAGTTTTTGCTTAAGAAAACTAAGTAAAATATAGTTTTACTTTTCCTAATTAAATAAAGTATCATAATGCTTAATGAGCATAGTTATCAAGCACTATGATGCGAAATTCAAAAAAGAATTAAATCCTAAAGTTGGTTTAATAGCTTTATCGACAGACCAAACTATTGAAAATGATTTTCAAAATATTTGTAATAATTTACCAGTAGATATTTTTATAAACCGTATTCACAATAAAAATCCTTTAACAAAAGAAAATCTTTTAAAAATGCGAGAAGATTTAGCTTCTGTAACAAAGAAAATACTCCCTGATGAAAAATTAAATACGATCGCATATGGTTGCACATCTGGAACTATAACTATTGGAGAAGATAGTGTAAAAGAAAAGATATTATCAGCTAAACCTGGCAGTTATGTTACAACTCCAGTAACTTCTGCAATTAAAGCTTTTAAACTAATGAATATTAAAAAAATTGCTTTATTTACTCCATATCCAGATCCAGTAAACAAAATAATTCTAGAATATTTTACCAAAAAGAATATCGAAGTTTTATCATTTGCGAGTTTAAATTTAAATTTAGACTCAGAGTTTGCCAAT
>CABYKW010000020.1 GCA_902519635.1 uncultured Pelagibacteraceae bacterium | reverse complement strand
AGTTAAAATTATTACTTTTTTCTAAAAAAGATAATATTTTAAATCCTTACATGAATAATTATAATTCATTTGAATTAGATTTAGAAATTTTAGAAAATGATAACGTAAAAGTTTTATTTTCAAAATATGGTTTATTAACTATTAATAATGCAGCTTTGAAACAATCTATCGAAATTGTTAGACGAAGAATAGATGATGTTGGTACAAAGGAACCAACGATTTTACAAAGAGGAGAGAAGAGAATTTTAGTTGAACTTCCAGGGCTAAAAGATCCAGAGAGAATTAAAAATCTCTTAGGAAAAACAGCACAATTAAATTTTAGATTGGTAAAAGAAAATGATGAATTTGGCGTAGACAAATTAGTTTCAGAAATTGGAGAGGAGCTTAATATAAGTAAAAGAATTGTTATGAGTGGAGAAAATTTAATTGATGCTCAACCTAATTTTGATAATCAATCAAGTCAACCTACAGTATCTTTTACTTTAGATAGATTAGGAGCTCAAAAATTCGGAAGAGCAACAACAGATAATGTTGGAAAACGATTAGCAATTATTTTAGATGGAAAAATTATAAGTGCTCCTTCAATAAATGAACCTATTATATCAGGCAGTGGAATAATATCTGGCAATTTCACATTTCAAGAAGCCACTGATTTAGCTTTGTTGCTAAGATCAGGTGCCCTCCCAACTCCTTTGAACGTTGTAGAAGAGAGAACTGTAGGCCCTGATTTAGGAGAAGACTCAATAAAATCAGGAGTTAAATCATTAATAATTGGCTTTGTTTTAGTTATTTTTTTCATGCTTTATAAATACAAAATCTTTGGTTTAGTTGCCAATTTAGCTTTAATTGCAAATTTAATTATGCTTGTTGGAGTTTTAACTATTTTGGAAGCAACTTTGACACTTCCAGGTATAGCAGGGATTATTTTAACTGTTGGTATGGCAGTAGACGCAAATGTTTTGATATTTGAACGTATAAAAGAAGAGTTAAAAACAGAAAAATCTATCATACATGCATTTGATATTGGTTATTCCAAAGCAAAAATTACAGTTCTTGATGCTAATATAACAACACTAATTGCAGCGGTCATCCTTTTTGCTTTTGGATCAGGTCCTGTAAAAGGATTTGCTATTACTCTTGGTATTGGGATAATAACTACTCTATTTTCAGCATATTTTTTGGCAAGACACTTAACTTCTATGATTGTTTTAAAGAATAAGGAAGGTCAGGTAAATTTATAATGAATAGAAATGTAAATTTTTCTTCAAAATTTAAAATAGCAAATATTTTATCTCTTTCTATTTTTGTTATTAGTGTTTTGTTTATTTTATTTAAAGGTCTAAATTATGGTATAGATTTTAAGGGAGGAACGCTAATAGAATTAAGAGCAGAAAGTAAAAATATTAATATTGCTGAATTAAGATCTTCTTTAAATTCTATGAACTTAGGTGATGTTAACATTAAAGAATTTGGTAAAAAAGGTGATTATTTAATTAAAATTGAACAAAAAACAACTAATCAAAACGAACTAATACCTGAAATCAAAAAAACTTTAATAAAAAATTTAAATGCAGAAATTAATTTTAGAAGAGTTGAGAATGTTGGCCCTAAAGTAAGTTCAGAACTTTTACAGTCTGGAATAATTGCTATTTCTTTATCTTTAGCCGCTATGCTTTTTTATATTTGGATAAGATTTGAATGGCAATTTAGTGTAGGTTCAATTGTTGCTTTATTTCACGACGTTATGATAACCATTGGAATATTTTCAATTCTTTCTTTAGAAATTAATCTTTCAATAATTGCTGCAGTTTTAACGATAGTAGGATATTCTATGAATGATACAGTAGTTATATATGATCGTATAAGAGAAAATTTAAACAAATATACAAAACTTAATATCAGTGAATTATCCAATCTTTCCATAAATGAAACTTTATCAAGAACAATTATAACTTCTATAACTACTTTGTTGGCTTTATTATCGATCTTTATTTTGGGAGGGGAAATTTTGCGAGGTTTTTCATTCGCTATGATTCTTGGAGTATTAATAGGTACTTATTCATCAATTTTTGTGGCTACTCCAGTTTTAAAATTATTTAAGGTTAGTTACAAAACCTTAGAAAAAAAAGAAGAAAAGATTGTTCCTTAATTAGTAAAGATTTTGAGCAGCAACCATTGAAAGAAGCATTGGAAATGAAAGTAAAGTGTTAGTTCTTGAAAATAACATAGCTGTTTTAGCTGATTTTGCTTTTTCTTCAGGTGAACAATCAATCATTCCTAAAGCTTTTTTTTGATTAGGCCAAATGACAAACCACACATTGTAAGCCATAATTATACCTAGCCACATACCTATACCAATCGCTGTACTTTTTGGATCAGAGGCCCCTATACCTAAAATCATTGCTTGGTGGACGTAGCCTTGTAAGTAAGCAACTATTAAACCTGATACAATTGTAACTAAAGCGGCCCATCTAAACCAGAACAAAGCTTTAGGAGCTATTACTTTGCCTATAGCTGGTTTTTGTTCATCTGGAATATTAGGCATCGATGGAATTTGAACAAAATTGAAATACCACAATAAGCCAATCCACATTATTCCACTTAACACATGTAAATATCTAAACAACCAACTAAAGAAGTTTCTGTCAAAAGCAAAACCATCTCCACCAAAATGCAATCCAAGCAAAAGAATTAATGCAATAGCTAAAGAGTAATGAACAGTTCTCGATAAAGATTGTAGTATGCTTATCATGATTCTATTATACCATAATTTTAATATTTAAGCAGTTTTTTTCATTGAAGAATTTCCCAATAATTCTCTTATAAATCTTCCAGTGTAGCTTTCAGAAATTTCTGCTACTTTTTCTGGAGATCCTTCTGCAATTATTTTTCCACCATGCACTCCACCCTCTGGACCCATGTCTATAATATGATCCGCAGTTTTTATTACATCTAAATTGTGTTCAATTACCACTACAGTATTACCGGTATTTACAAAAGCTTGTAAAATTTCCAATAACTTTTTAATATCATGTGAATGCAAACCTGTTGTTGGTTCATCTAATATATATAATGTTCTTCCAGTTGGTCTTTTTGATAGTTCCTTAGCTAATTTAATTCTTTGAGCTTCTCCGCCAGAAAGTGTTGTGGCTTGTTGACCTATTTTCATGTATCCTAAGCCAACATGTTTTAGAGTGATTAATTTAGATTTTATACTCTGAATATTTTCAAAAAAATTACATCCTTCATCGACAGTCATATCTAAAATGTCAGCTATATTCTTATTCTTAAATCGAATTTCTAGAGTTTCTCTATTGTATCTTGCTCCTTTACAAGTATCGCAGGGAATAAATACATCGGGAAGAAAGTGCATTTCATAAGTAATTACTCCATCTCCCTCACAAGTTTCACATCTTCCTCCTTTTACATTAAACGAATATCTTCCAACTTTATAACCTCTAGCTTTAGATTCAGGTAAAGAAGCAAACCATTCTCTTATTGGTCCAAAAGCCCCGGTGTAGGTTGCAGGATTTGATCTAGGTGTTCTGCCTATTGGTGACTGGTCAATATCTATAATTTTATCTATTAATTCTGTACCTTTAAATCCAGTAAAAGCTTTAGGAACCTTTCTACTCTTATTTTTATTAAGTATTAAATTAAAAGCATTGTATAAAGTTTGTAAGATTAAAGTTGATTTTCCACTTCCAGAAACACCTGTAACACAAGTAAATGTACCAATTGGCACTTTTAAATTAACTTTTTTTAAATTATTTCCACTTGCGCCATTGATCTCAATAAATCTTCCATTTTTTGCAGTTCTTCTTTTTCTTGGTATTGATATAAATTTTTTACCAGATAAATAATCTCCTGTAATACTTTTTCCATTTTCTATAATCTGATTTACACTTCCTTCAGCAATAATTTTTCCACCATTTAAACCTGCTTCAGGACCTATATCAATAATATGATCAGCACTTTCCATGGTTTCTATATCATGTTCTACGACTATTACAGTGTTTCCTAAATCTCTTAATTTTTTTAATGCAGTGATTAATTTTTTCAATTAATGTTGATTTGTTTACTTGATAAGGAATAGACTTAATAATTAAACATTCTCTACCTCCTTTTTTTTCTTCTAAATCTATTTCTCCTCTAATCTTGAATGATCCTCTTCCTTTGTTGTATCCTTGTTTTAGGATATCTTTTCCAATAATTATTCCTCCCGTTGGGAAGTCCGGGCCTGGAACATGTTTCATTAATTGAGAAATAGTAATATCTTTATTTTGAATATAAGCAATTGTACCATTAACGATTTCCCCCAAATTATGAGGTGGAATACTCGTAGCCATTCCCACGGCTATACCGCCAGCACCATTAACTAATATATTAGGAAATTGAGACGGAAGTACTTCAGGTTCTTTTTCAGTTTCATCATAATTATTTCTATAGTTAACAGTATTTTTTTCTAAGTCTTCTGTTAAGTATTGGGCAATTTTACCAAGTTTAGTTTCAGTATATCGCATTGCAGCTGGTGGATCTCCATCTATTGAACCAAAATTTCCCTGTCCTGAGATTAAAGGGACACTCATTGAAAAATCTTGTACTAATCTAACTAAAGCATCATAAACAGATTGATCTCCATGAGGATGATATTTACCTATTACATCCCCTACTATTCTTGCAGATTTTCTAAATGATTTTGACCAATCATAACCACCTTTATACATTGCGTATATAATTCTTCTATGGACTGGTTTTAAACCATCTCTAACATCAGGAAGAGCTCTACTTATTATTACGCTCATGGCATAAGATAAGTAAGATGAACTCATCTCATCTTGTACAAAAATAGGTTTGAAAGATTTATTCTTCTCTATGCTAGATTTTTCCATAGAATTTAAAATGGAATTTCATCATCTAAATCAGAAATGTCTTGATTTAAATTATCTTTTGGTAAAGAACTTTTATTTTCACTAACTAAATTTGAGTTATCATTTTTACTATTCCTACTATCCAGCATAGTTAAGCTAGAATTATATCCTTGTAAAACTACTTCTGTGGAGTATTTGTCTTGACCAGAAGATTCGTCTTTCCATTTTCTAGTGCTTAATTGACCTTCAACATAAACATTTGCACCTTTTTTTAGATATTGTTGAACTACATTAACTAGTCCTTCGTTAAAAATTACAACTCTATGCCACTCAGTTTTCTCTTTTCGCTCTCCACTAGATTTATCCTTCCAGGACTGGCTCGTGGCTATACTTAATCTAGCTACATTTTTACCATTAACCATTTGCTTAATATCTGGATCTGCGCCTAAACGACCTATTAATTGTACTTTATTTAAACTACCTGCCATATTATTTTAATTAAATTTGTGATTTTATTTATTAAAAATTAAATAATTATATCATAATTGATTAATAAATATAACATCATTATTATTTGATAAAAAAATATGTTGAAAAAAATCGTTGTAAAAGGCGCTAAAGAACACAATCTAAAAAATGTTTCTCTTGAAATACCTAAAGAGAAATTAGTGGTCATTACAGGCCTATCTGGATCAGGAAAATCATCTTTAGCATTTGATACTATCTACGCTGAGGGACAAAGGCGTTATGTTGAAAGTTTGTCATCTTACGCAAGGCAATTTTTAGATAAAATGAAAAAACCTAAAGTTGATCTAATTGAAGGATTAAGTCCTGCAATTTCTATAGAACAAAAAAATACTTCAAAAAATCCAAGGTCAACAGTAGCTACAGTTACAGAAATTTATGATTATATGCGTGTATTGTTTGCAAGAATTGGTATTCCTTATTCTCCTTTTACAGGTAAACCAATAGTTTCTCAGCCAATAAGCGAAATGGTTGATAAAATAAAAGAATTACCAAAAAATAGTACTATTTATTTATTATCTCCAATAGTAAGAGGGCGAAAAGGAGAATACAAAAAAGAGATTCTTAACTTTAAAAAAAGAGGCTTTTCTCGACTTAAAGTTGATGGAAAATATCTTAATATTGATGATTTTCCTAATCTAAATAAAAAAATTAAACATGATATTTCTGTTGTTGTAGATAGAATTATTTTAAGTTCAAAATTAGGAAATAGACTAGCTGACAGTGTAGAAACAGCTGTAAATTTATCAAATGGTTTGTTGGTTGTTGAATATGAAAACGAAACTTTACCTAAAAAATTTAGAAAATTAGAAAGTATAACATTTTCTTCAAAATTTTCTTGTCCAGAAAGTGGTTTTACCATAGAAGAAATTGAGCCTAGATTGTTTTCATTTAATTCACCATTTGGCGCATGTGAGGAATGTGAAGGCATTGGACATAACTTAAATGTTGATCCAAACTTAGTTATACCGGACCCTAAAAAATCTTTACAAGATGGAGCTATAGAGCCATGGGCAAAATCTACCTCAATGTACTACGCTCAAACATTATCTTCTTTAGCAAAACATTATAAATTTTCTCTTTCAGATCAATGGAAAAAAATACCAAAAAAAATTCAAGATGTAATTTTATATGGTTCTGATGATGAGGAAATAAAATTTTCTTATGATGATGGGTATGAATCTTACAATACAAAAAAAACATTTGAGGGAGTGGTAAATAATTTAGAAAGACGTTATCTAGAAACTGATAGTGAATGGAAAAGAGAAGAAATTTCTCAATATCAAAGCGAAACTAATTGTGAAAAATGTAAAGGTATGAGACTCAAAGATGAGGCTTTATGCATTAAAATTAATAAACTTAACATAAGTGAAATAACTGAAAAATCAATTGATGAATCTCAAAAATGGTTTGCCAATTTAAATAATGTTTTAACAGACAGAGAAAACAAAATTGCCCAACATATTTTAAAGGAAATAAACGAAAGATTAAATTTTTTACTTAATGTTGGTTTAAATTACTTAACTTTATCTCGTGAGTCCGGGACCCTTTCCGGAGGAGAATCTCAAAGAATTAGATTAGCTTCACAAATAGGTTCAGGATTAACTGGTGTGTTA
>CABYKW010000019.1 GCA_902519635.1 uncultured Pelagibacteraceae bacterium | reverse complement strand
GAATCACTACATTAGCTGGTTCAACTCCTGGAGCTCCACCTAATAATAAACCTCTTCCTTTTTGATTTTTTTCAAGTGAGTGTGCCCCTGCTTGTATAGACATTCTTCCAGCTACTGCACTCATAGGTGCTAATAAAGGCAAGCGACCATTATCATCTGTTACTGTTTCATAAGCTATACAAATAGACTTTGTCTTAATTAGACCTTCTGTAAGTTCTTTTGCAGCAGCTAAATGAAGATAAGTATAAATAATTTGATTTTCTCTAATCATTCTAACCTCATTCATCTGAGGTTCTTTTACTTTTACAATTATTTCAGCTTTTTCAAATATCTCCCTAGCATTATCAATTATTTTTGCTCCAGATTCTTTATAATTATCATTAGTAAAACCTGCTTCGAAACCACCGTTAGTTTCCACTAAAACTTCATGGCCTTTGTTAGTTAGAACCTTAACGCTATCAGGAGTTAAACCGATTCTATGCTCTTGAAGCTTGATCTCTTTTGGAACTCCAATAATCATTTATGACTTTGTGTAATTTGAAATACCTGTTCTTAATTTTTCTATAATTTCATCAATATGTTTTTTTTCACATATAAACTGAGGAGCTATTATTAAATTGTCACCAGTATTTTTAAAATTTACACCTGCATCGTAACAATGTTTAAATACTTGAAATCCTGCTTTTCCGGGCTTATCTTTCATTTTTATCTCAATTCCACCCATCATTCCGTACCCTCTTATACTAACTATTTCTTTTAAATCTTTTAAAGATTGAAGGCCATCTTGAAGATAAGGTGACATTTCTTTTGCTCTTTTGAAAATATCTTCTTTGTCAAAAATATCTTGAACAGCTAATGCTGCCGCTACTGCTACTGGAATGCCAGAATAAGTATACCCATGAAATAATTCTGGTGTTCCTTCAGGAGCAGAAGACGCATCCAAAACTGAGTCATAGATTTCTTCTTTTACAGCAACCACTCCCATTGGTACTACGCCATTAGTTGTTGCTTTGGCCATAGTCATAATGTCAGGTTTAACATTCCATTCTTGTGCGGCAAAGGCTGATCCAGTTCTACCCCATCCAGTTATAACTTCATCAAAAATTAATAATATTCCATGTTTGTCGCAAATTTCTCTTATTCTTTTTAAATAACCTTTTGGAGGTACCAAGGTTCCGGTTGATCCAGCGATAGGTTCAATTATACAAGCAGCTATATTTTCTCCTCCAAAATTCATTGCTATTCTCTCTAAATCTTCAGCCATCTCAACCCCAGTTTCAGGTTGACCTTTTACAAATTTGTGATCAGGTAAATGGGTATGACGCATATGCTGAACTCCTGGCATTAATACGCTTGCAAATGTTTTTACATTATTAATCATTCCGCCTACCGTAGTAGCTCCAATATTCATTCCGTGGTATCCTCTTTCTCGTCCTACAAATCTAAATCTTTTTGAATCGCCTTTAGCTCTATGATAAGCGATAGAAATTTTAATTGCAGTTTCTACTGCAGTAGACCCACATATTGTATAAAATATTCTATTTATTCCCTCAGGTGTTTTTTTAGCTATTCTGGTAGCTAATTCAAAAGAGCCTCCATAACCTTGATTAAATGGCTGACAATAATCTAATTTATCTAATTGTTTTGAAACAGCTTCGGTAATCTCTTTTCTTCCATGTCCAAGAGGATTACAAAATAATCCTGAGCTAGCATCAATCATTTTTTTACCCTCATGATTAGTTAGGTAAACGCCCTTTGCATCGGTAATTAATCTAGGGTTTTTTTTAAAATTTTTGTTATCCGTAAACGGCATCCAATGCTCGTTTAAAGAGTTTGGAATATTAGTTCTATTTGATGAACTCATTGTTTGAAGTAGTAGACATTTGTTAAATTAAATCAAGAATTATTGTATGCAATTTCAAGTTGTATTTAAAATTAGACCCAATCTAAAGTTTCTAAGTGTTTACTTATCATTAAAATTCATTTTTAATCTTATTAATTAACAAACTATATGGGAGAACTATGAAAAAAATAATAAGCACAGTTCTTGGGATTGTATTTGCTTTTACTCTTAACGTTTCAGTGGCTAATGCTGCTGCTAAAGAGGTAAGAGTTGCGTACTTTTTGGAGTGGCCATCTCCAAATCTTGAGGACATGAATAAAAAGGCATACGCTAAAGCACTTGGTGTACCAGTTAAGTGGACTAACTTCACTAATGGTGTAGCAATGACTGATGCTATGCTAGCTGGAGATATTGATATCTCTTACTCACAAGGATTAATGCCTTACATCAACGCTGTTAAGGCAAAAGCGCCTATAAGTTTAGTGGACGTTGCTATGGAATACGGTATGGGAGGAACAACATGTGTTACTTCTAAAAAATCTGGTATCACTAAAGCTAATGCTTCTGAACTTGAAGGTAAAAAAGTTGCAGTTCCTCTAGGAACTATGGCTGAATATGTATTTACAGAAAGTATGAAGATAGTTGGCGCCGACAGAAAAAAAATGAATATCATTGCAATGGATCCTGAAGAAGGTGCAGCTGCTTTAGTTAGTGGCGATGTTGTAATGGCTTGTTTATTTGGAGGTAACTCTATTAAATCTGCTACATCTGTAGGATCTAGACTTTTAACTGTAGATGAAGCTCGTGCAGGTGGTATCATGGGTATAGATATCGTTTCTGTTACAAATAAATTTATGAAAGAAAACCCAGGTATGGTTAAATCTTTCGTAGAATTAACACACGAAGCTAATGCTAGATTTAGAGCTGGTAAAAGTGATTTAAAAGCTATGTCAAAAGAGTCAGAAATGAAAGTTGCTGACATGAATGATACATTAAGTGGTTTTAAATTCTTAACGCCAAAAGAAACTAAAAAATCTATGAAGAGTGGAAATCTTTCTAAATTTTTAAAAGGATTTGATACTCCAAGAGGTACAGTAACTACTAAGTTTTTACCGTAGTTCTTGATAATAAAATTATAGGCGCCAATTATGTTAATTGGTGCCTATTTTTTTAATTAAGGATAAAATATAGTTATTTTATGAGCGATCTAATTTCAAAAAATCTAAATATGATTTTTAAAACTCCAAAAGGAGAAACCGTACACGCTTTAAAAGATTTAAACTTTACAATTAAAAAAGGACAACTACTTACAGTATTAGGTCCCTCAGGTTGTGGAAAAACAACTTTGTTAAATATTGCAGCTGGATTTATTCGACCAACTTCTGGAACAATTATTCTTGGAGAAAAAGAAATTAATGGTCCTGGAGTTGATAGAGGAATGGTATTTCAACAAGGAGCTTTATTTGAATGGTTAACTGTTGCTGAGAATGTAAATTTTGGATTAAGAATGAAGGATAAAGATCCAATTGAAACTGAAAAAAAAGTTGATGAATGGTTAGATATAGTTGGATTACAAGGTTTTGGAAATACTCCTACATATCAATTATCTGGTGGTATGCAACAAAGAGTGGCTTTGGCCAGATGTTTAATCAATGATCCAGATTTAATTTTAATGGATGAACCTTTAGGAGCTCTTGATGCACTGACAAGAGAAAAGATGCAGTCTTTAGTTCTTAAAATTTGGAAAGAAACAGGAAAAACAATTATTCTTATAACCCACTCTGTAGAGGAAGCCTTGTTGCTTGGAGAAAAAGTTTATGTGATGGCACCTAGACCAGGAAGGATTCATAAAGAATATAAGTTACCTTTTGCTGCCTTGGGACTTAAAGGAGATTTAAGAGAAATCAAAAATAATAAAGAATTTGTATCTAAAAGAGAAGAAATACTCTCTATGATTTGGAATATGGAAGAAGAAATTATGGGGAAAGAGAATTAAATGATAACAGCTCTTTTAACATTTTTATTCTTTTTTGCAATTATTGGATGTATCTTATATGGAAGAAAATTAATCAGAACAGAAAAGGTGGATGCTGTTTTTGGGAATCCCGAAAGGGCAAAAGGTGGTGTTCATTGGGTAATTGTTGGTAGTAGTTTTTTACTATTAGTTTGGCTATATTACTCTTGGGATATAGCTAAGTCTTTTTTTCCAAAATCAGCTAATGAACTTTGTCAGGTTGGAAAAGTTAATGAGTCTCTACTCTCACTAAAATATCTTTTTCCAATCCATGAACGTCAACTTAAAAGCACATCTGTTATTGAAACTGAGACAGAAAATTTAAATAATACAATTCTAGAAATAAAAAAATCAGATAAAGTAAGTAATAGAGATAAAGATATATTAATTAATTTTGCTTCAAAAACAAAGAATACTATACCTTTGTTGACAAATGAGAAACTTTTAAAAAATGAAACTAAAGAACAAATAAGAATAGTAACCGATAAGATTAATAATTTATCTAAAGATTTTCTAAGAAGCGATTATCCAAACGAAAGTGCCGAGGATAAGATTAAAAGAATAGAGGTATCTAAAGAAGAAGGTACATGGAGTGCTTCAAGTACATCAATAGAAAATACTATAGAAATACCTTCGGTACCAAAAACAAAAAGAGGTTTAAAATTTCAGACCGCAGCAACTGAATTAACCATAATTAGCGATGAATTTTTTGAACTTCGTAATCATAATGAACGATATACAGTTGCACTTGAAAATTTAAAAAAAGATATAAAAGATTATAGGTCAGGATTAAGTTCTTCAGATGAAATTTCTTCATCTTATGCAAAAGATATTCTTAAAATTGCAAGAAGAATAGAATACGCAAGCATATTTCCGCCTAATACATTAAAAGACATGCAAGAATCTATAGTTAATTTCGATAAAGTACAAAAAAAAGAACAAGGTGGTCTAAGATGGGTTGATATACTTCTATTTCCATCTGGGACAATTATTTCTAGCGGACCTAGTTGTTCTGAACAAGGCTCTGGTAGATGGCTACCAAAACCTTCGGACACGGTTAATAAATTTGCATTAATGTTAAATCCAAATGTAGGATTTAAACAAATCCCACTAATTTGGTATGAAATGATGGATGTAAGTAAGATAGTTGGTTTTCTTCTTCCAGATTGGATTGCAGATGTTTTGCCAGGAAAATATCCTGTTCATAATCAACAAGGTGAAATCAAACCTAACTTTAAAAGTAAAGTTTTAAGTTTTGTAACTGGAGACTTTGAATTATTTAAAATACCTATTCCAACAGGACACATTTGGGATTCTTTTTTAAGAGTCTTTTTAGGATTAGTTGCAGGGATAATAGTTGGTGTTCCTTTGGGATTATTTATGGGTCTAAATAGATTTGCTAAAGGATTTTTTGATCCTTTAATTGAATTATATAGACCGGTGCCTCCTTTAGCATGGGCGCCTCTAGTCATTTCAGTATTGGGTATTGATAATCTTGGTAAAGTTTTTTTATTATTTATGGTTTCTTTATCTATCATGATAATTTCAGCAAGAGCTGGAGCTTCAGGAACGCAGCTTTCAAAAATACATGCCGCTCATTCTCTAGGGGCTTCTAAATGGCAAATCCTAAGACATGTAATTTTTCCTAATTCACTTCCAGAAATTTTAACAGGTATTCGTGTGGCTACAGGAATGTGCTGGGGAACTTTAGTTGCTGCAGAGTTTTTGGCAGGTACAACTGGTGTAGGTTTTGTCGAAAATGTCGCGAAAAAATACTTTCAATATGAAGTAATCTGGATAACAATATTTATTATGGGAATGCTTGGATTAATTTTTGATATCACAATAAGAAAGATAATTGATAAGACTATTCCTTGGCGTGGAAAAGGTTAATTAAATTTATTAATTTTATGATTGGAATACTTGGTGGTATGGGCACGCAAGCTGGCTTAGATTTTTGTTCTAAACTCGCAAAATTAAATAGAGGTAAAGCTGATCAAAAATATCCAGTATTTTTGCTTTACAATAAAGCAAATATACCTGATAGAAAAGAAAACTTAAAAAGATACAAAAATGTTTTAAATAGTCTAGTTAAAGGTTGTAAATTTTTACAAGATAATAAGTGTAAATTTATTTCAATACCATGCAACACAGCGCATCATTGGTACAAAGATTTAAAAAAAAAAATTAAAATACCAATTTTAAACATGCCAGAAATTGTTTATTCTAATATTAAAAATAATTGTAAAAAAAATACTAAAATTGGTTTACTCGCAACAGATGCAACAATTAAAGTTGGTATTTATAGTCAGTACTTAAATAAAAAATTCAATTTAATTTCACCCCCAAAAAATTTACAGATTAGAAATGTCAATAAATCAATTAAACTTGTTAAAATGGGTAGAACCAAAGAAGCTGAAAAAGCAATTAAACCAGCAGTTAATTATCTTATAAAAAAAAGATGTAAAAAGATCATTTTGGGCTGCACAGAGTTGCCAATTGCGATTTTCGCGTATAAATCTTTTAAGAAAGCTAAGCTTTCAAAAACATTTTTAGATCCAAATTTAATTCTAGCTGAAGCTTCAATGAAAAAATATAAATGAAAAAAATATTATTAATAATTTTTATTAGTATAACTTTACCACTTCATGCTAATGAAAATGCTAAAGAAAAAAAAATAGCAAAGTATGTAATGGAAAATATTCAAAAAGATTATGTCAATTGCTACAGCTTTTATAAAGTAGCAGCTGAAAGTTTTAAAAAGGCAGGAAAGGAAAAACAGTTAATCGATAGTTTAGAGAAAAGTGCAGATGTAACTTTAAAATATAATTATGATCTAGGTGAAATAATGGGTTTAAATCCAGAGGTTATGGCTCAAATGACAAAAGATTCAGTAAATAATTTTGTAAATTTAGCCAATAAAGACTTTTCTTTGTTAGCTGAAAAATATGGTCTTGTTTGCAAAAATTTAGTTGAAAACCCTGAAGAAAGAACAAATTATTGGGAAGATAAAGGTAAAAAATTAATTAAGTGAAAAAGAATATTTTAAGATTAAAAATAATTCAAATTTTTAGAAAACTTCTACTATCTAAGAAAGACTCAGAAATTTGTGCAGATTATTTGATTAAAGCAGAGCTGGTTGAGGCTAAATCTCATGGTTTGGTAAGATTAAAAATGTATTGTGATAGATTGCAAAAAAAATTAATAAATCCAAGACCTAAAATTAAAATTAGAAAAATCAGTTCATCTATTTCACATATTGATGCAGATAATAGCATAGGCTTTGTTTCTGCTGATATAGGAATTACTCAAGCTATCAAAAATGCAAAGAGAACTGGTATAGGTTTAGTTGCAATAAAAAAAAGTGGACATTTCGGATTATCTAGTTTTTATGCAGAACAGGCTGTTAAAAAAAATTTAATTGTATTTTGTTTTACAAATGCGCCCCCTGCGCTGGCACCTCATGGAGCTAAAAAATCTTTATTTGGGACTAATCCAATCTGTTTTGGTGTGCCAACTGGCAAAACTCCTTTTATATTAGATTCTTCAACTTCATTAATTAATAGAGGAAAGATAAGACAAGCGCACAAATTAGGGAAAAAAATTCCTTACGGAGTAGCTTTAGACAAATCAGGTAAAATTACAACTAATGCAAAGAAAGCTCTAGATGGAACTCAATTGCCAATAGCTGGATTTAAAGGGTCAGGATTAGCTTGGATGGTAGATATTTTAAGTGGGGTTTTAACTGGAAGTAATCACGGTGGAAAGATAAAGGATCCATTTGATGATTTTAGTGGTCCGCAAAATGTGGGGCATCTATTTATTACAATAGATCCAAAAGTTTTTATTGGCAAACAGTTTATGAAAGAAATTAAAAAAAATATAAAATTAGTTAAAAGACTTCCCAAAGCAAAGGGTTTTAGCTCTATTCTTTACCCGGGAGAAAGAAAAAATAAATTGTATAAAAAGAATTTAAATAAAGATATATCTATACCTAAAAAAATTTTAAAGGAAATTAACCAGTTACATGCTGTCTAAAAAAAAAATTATTTGTCCTGATAATCTATTAAAAATTGCAAAAAACAAGGGTCCGGTAGAAGCTGTAATAGTAAATGCTGGTAAAAAAGTTGCTCTAGAATCAGCTAAACAAGCTGTCGAAGCAAATTTAATTATTCCTTTTTTTGTAGGCGATAAATCTTTAATAGAAAAAATTGCTGAAGAAATAAAATGGGATATCTCAAAATATAAGATTATTCATGAACCTATTGAAAATAATACTGCTCCAATTGCAGCTAAGTTAGCTAGCGAAGGGAAAGTAAAAATTATCGTAAAAGGACATATCCATACTGATGTATTAATGAAAGCAGTTTTGAAAAGAGATTTGAATTTGATTGGAAAAAAAAGATTAAGCCATGTTTGGCATATGACTTTAGAAAAAAACGATAAACCATTAATAATTACTGATGGAGCATTAAATGTTTTGCCTAAATTAGAAACTAAAATGCATATACTTAAAAATTCAATTGATTTTGCAAAACGTATCGGTATATCAAAACCAAAAGTATCTGTATTGTCAGCTACAGAAGAGGTTTTAGATAGTATGCCTAGTTCAGTTGATGCTAAAGAATTAACTAAAAGAGCAAATGAAGAAGGTATTGAAGCTGATGTTTTTGGCCCAATGGCTTTTGATAATTCAGTTTCTGAAAAAGCTGCCGAAATTAAGGGAATAAAAAATACTGTAGCTGGAAAAACCGACATATTGCTTGTTCCCAATGTAGAATCAGGCAACGGTTTAGTTAAAATGATGATTTTTTTTATGGGCGCTTGTGCAGCTGGTGTAGTTGTAGGAGGAAAAGTTCCAGTAGTGATTACTAGTAGAGCTGATGATGTTGAAGCTAGATTAGCCTCTATAGCAGCAGCTGTAGTAGCCCTTTGATGAAGACTTTAAGAAATTGGGACAATAAAACTTGGCTTTCTTCAAATAAGTACATCCTTAGTTTTTACAAATTCTTAAAATCAAAAGTACGATTCGATAATAATATTAAAGTTCTTGATATTGGTTGTGGTAGGGCAAATATTATTAGTTTTCTTCAAAGGAAGTATAAATTTCAAAATAAACCTATAGGGA
>CABYKW010000018.1 GCA_902519635.1 uncultured Pelagibacteraceae bacterium | reverse complement strand
TTGAATTAGCAATATGTTCTTTATTAATCTTAATTATATTCATTTTTGGCGATCCAATAAATTCTGCAACAAAAATATTATTCGGATCTGAATAAATCTCATTAGGTGTTCCATATTGTTCAATATTTCCCTTATTAAGAACTACAATTCTATCAGCCAATGTCATTGCTTCAATTTGATCATGAGTTACATATATTATATTTGAATTCATTTTTTTATGTAGCTTAGATATTTCAACTCTCATTTCAGATCTTAAAGCAGCATCAAGGTTTGATAATGGTTCATCAAATAAGAAAACTTTAGGACTCCTTGTGATTGCCCTACCAATTGCAACTCTTTGTCTTTGTCCACCTGATAGCTCTTTAGGCTTCCTTTCAAGTAAGTCCTCTATTTGAAGTGTAGCAGCAGCATTATTAACTTTTTGATCGATTTCACTTTTTGAAATTTTTTCCATTTTTAAACCAAAAGCCATATTTTCAAAAACATTCATGTGCGGATACAAAGCATAGGATTGAAAAACCATTGCAATTTCGCGTTTTGAAGGAATTAGATTATTAATTAGTTTGTTATCTAAATAAATTTCTCCTATATCAACAGACTCTAAACCTGAGATCATTCTTAAAAGTGTAGACTTTCCGCAACCCGATGGACCAACTAAAACAATAAATTCTCCATCGTTTATTTTTATATCAAATTTATTTATTACTTTGTTTTTTCCATAACTTTTTTCAATATTTTTTAATTCAATCGATGCCATAAAAAAGTTTTCAACCTAGAGTTTAATCTTAATAGTTTAGATTTTATTTTAACTATAAAATTACGTTAATGTAAAATCTGCATACCTGCCATATTTTTTTTTGAGGGTTTATTATTACGACAGATTTGGTAGGTTTTCTGAAAAATTAATAATGATAAGGGGGTATAATGAGAAAAATATTAATATACATATTTGCTTTTTCATTTTTTGTTAACTCAAGTTATGCTGGAATTACGTTCTGGACTACTGAGGTTCAACCAGAAAGAATGGAAAAACAAAAAACAATGGCCAAAGCTTTTGAGTCCAAAACTGGTATAAGCGTTGAAGTAATACCCGTTGAGGAAAAAGATCTTGGAACAAGAGCTACTGCAGCAGCAGCAGCAGGAAATCTTCCAGATGTGATTTATCACACATTGCAATATGTTTTACCTTGGGCTGAAGCAGGCATATTAGATGTAGATGCAAATAATGATGTTGTTAAATCATTAGGAAAAAAAACATTTGCACCAGGCGCATTAAATATGGCTAAGAAAGGTGGAAAAATTGCAGCTGTTCCAGTTGATGGATGGACACAAATGGTTGTTTATAGAAAAGATCTATTTGCAAAAGCTGGGTTAGAACCACCAACATCATATGCAAATATAGTTAAGGCTGTTAATGCACTATCAAGCAATGACATGTTTGGCTTTGTAGCAGCTACAAAAACAGATGAAAACTTTATGAGTCAAGTACTTGAGCATGTACTTTTAGCAAATGGAGTTAATTTGGTTAAAAAAGGTGGAACTAAAAAGCAAGGTAAAGCTTTAAAGAATTCTTTAGAATTTTATAAAGTAATCGCTAAAGCAAGTCCTCCAGGAGAATTATTCTGGAAACAATCTAGAGCTTTATATTTTGCAGGAAAAACACCAATGGTTATTTGGTCACCATTTATAATGGATGAATTAGCAGGATTAAGAGACTCTGCTCCTCCAACAATAAATAGTGATCCTACATCACCAGAGCTAGCCTCTAAAACTGGTTTTATTACTAATTTTAGCGGACCTAACAATAAAAAAGGAGCTGCTTGGGCTGATGTAAGATATTTTGGAATAACAGCTGATGCAGATACTGATGAAGCTAAGAAGTTCATAGAATACTCAATGAGTGAGGGGTATACAGCAACATTAGGAATTGCTCCAGAAGGAAAGTTTCCAGTAAGAAGAGGAAATAAGAATGATCCTAGTGCTTATACGAAAGCTTGGAGTAAATTACCTGTAGGTGTTGATAGAAAAGCACCATTGACCGATCTTTATTCTGCAGATGTTATTGATAACATTGTTGCTGGTTTAGATACCGCAAACAGATGGGGAGTCAAAGAAGGTGAACTTTCTCGAGCATCAAAAATCATTAATTCTCAGTTCTTAAATAGAATCACTAGAGAATATATTGATGATCAAATCTCAGTTGATGAAGCAGTTAAGAAAATTAACGCTGAATTAGCTAAGTTTTAAATATTAAATTTATAAAGAGTGGATAATAAAGTATTATCCGCTCTTTATTATGAGCAATACATTATCAAAATTAGAAAAAAGAACTGCTTATACTTTAGTTTTACCTGCAGTTTTATTAGTTTTTGCCATTGTTTTATTTCCTATATTTGCCAATGTTTGGATCAGTTTTAAAGACATCGAGTTAAAAGATATTAGAATTCCTGAACCGAGAGTAAAGAAAATTGTTAAATCAATTTCAGAAAATCAATCAGAATTAAAGATTATTTATAAATTAAGAAATAGTTCGTTAATTCAAGAAATAAGAAATGTTCAGTTCCAAGATAAATTTTCAAAAGATATTTCACCAATAAATTTAGATCCAAGATGTAATTTTCAATCAAAAAAGATTATTTGTAATTTTGGAAATTGGGAGGCAAAATATAGAGAAAACTTTGAGATAACCATAAAGAATAATAATGGTAAAACAATTGATAAAAAAACAATCAAATCTCAAAAACCAATTTTAAGTGGAAAAGCAGATAATCCACTATTGTCTACAAATTTTACTTTAGGAAATTTTAAAAAAGTCTTTTATGAAAATAATTTTGTTGAATTGCTTTTAACTACATTTTATTTCACTTTTTTTGGCACTGTAGGCGCAATTATCTTTGGAATTTTAGCAGCACAATTAGTTAATCAAAATATTCAAGGTAGAACTTACATGCGAGGTATTTTACTTTTTCCTTATGTGGGTCCTGTGGTTGCTTTAGCTTATACATGGACTTTATTGTTAGACCCGAATAGTGGAACTTTAAATGCATTATTGGTTAACTTTAATATTATAGAGAAACCAATAAATTTACTGGGCCAAAAATACATAACAATGAGTATTTTAGGTTTTGAATTTAAATTAAGACTAGCTTTAACTACAGTTATATTTTTTGAGATTTGGCGTTATTTTCCACTCGCTTTTCTTTTTATCTTAGCAAGATTGCAAGCAATACCACAAAGCTTATATGAAGCAGCTGATGTGGATGGAGCCAGCCCGATCCAAAAATTTATTCATATAACTCTACCTCAAATCACAGCAATTATTTCGATTTTATTCATGATTAGGTTTATTTGGAACTTTAATAAATTTGAGGATATCTTTTTATTAACGGGTGGCGCATCAGGAACAAGAACACTTCCCATTAACGTTTACCAACAAGGGTTTGCTGTATCAGATATTGGGATGGGCTCTGCTGTCTCTATTGTGATTGTGATGTTACTTATTAGTTTTATGGTTATTTATTTTAGACTAATTGGAAAGAGGGTCAATGAAGTCTAAATCTTTAGTAATATTTTTAATAATATCGTCTTTTTTTCTGACATGTATTTTATCAATTTGGAAGATCATGTCCACTTTACAGGGTTTAAGTTTTACTAATTTAAACATAACACAAGTTTTCTCAATTGGTATCCTGTTATCTTTAGCCTTTGTCTTAATCGGTAATAAGATTAATCACTTAATAAAGATTTTCTCATTATCGTTTATATTTTCAATTTTATATTTTTACTTAAATGAGGCATCTCCATATTGGTATATTTTTGGAGTTTTCTTAATCACTTTATTTTTTATGAACAAACTCAAAAAATATAGCATGGAGTCTTTGAAAGAAGATTTCATATCTGAAAAGATTATTTTTGATTTTATCACCTTGTTTGGCATCGTCTTCTTTGCATTTGTAATTTTATTTCCATTTTACATTATGCTGGTTACAAGTTTTAAAACTCAGATAGCTTTATTAGTAAATCCGTTAGACTTTAGTCTAGATTTTACAAAAAGTTTAGCTGACTTATTCAAGTCATATTTTGTAATTTTTGAAACTTATAATTTCGGCAGATATATCTTAATAAGCTCAGCTGTTTCTATTGGAACCGTTATTGTAACACTATTATTTGCAATACCTGCAGCCTATGCAGTTGCTAGATTAAATTTCTTTGGAAAAAACTTTTTGTCTACATCGATTTTAATAATTTATATGTTCCCAGCTATAGTATTAGTAATCCCTTTGTACACTGTGTTTAGTCAACTTGGATTAAGAAATTCAATTTTTGGTTTACTAATAGTTTATACAGCAACAACTTTGCCTGTCGCTATTTATATGTTGCAAGGATATTTCAAAAGTATTCCAAAAGAAATTGAAGATGCAGGGATTATGGATGGTCAGAATTGGTTTGGTATAATTTTAAAGATTATCATTCCTTTAAGTTTACCAGCTATTGCATCCGTCGCACTCTATGTCTTCATGATAGCTTGGAATGAATTTCTTTTTTCTTTAATGTTTTTAGATAGCCCTAAATCTTTTACATTATCAAGAGCTATTCAGTATCTTAGTGGGGATGCAGAGACTCCACGCCAATATTTAATGGCTGGATCTGTTATAGTTACCTTACCAGTGCTTTTTATTTTTGTATATTTTGAAAAATATTTGGTGAGTGGCCTTACATCTGGTAGTGTTAAAGGGTAGTTCTTAAATAAAATAAATTTACTTATTAAACTTGTTCAATTATATATATTAGCTTAAATACTCATGAAATTCATTAATGCCCTCGTGGTGAAATTGGTAGACACAAAGGACTTAAAATCCTTGCCCTTTTGGGAGTGCCAGTTCGAGTCTGGCCGAGGGCACCATATTGAGAATGAATAAAATGAAAATTATTTCAGATTCCAATAGCAAATCTTTAAAAATTAAGAAATTTTTAATAAAAAAAATTAAACCAAATATGGTTAAAAGATTAAATTTAGTTATCGTTATAGGCGGAGACGGATTTATGCTCCAAACATTAAAAAGAAATAAAAACAAGTCAAATTTATTTTATGGGATCAATTCAGGAAATTATGGATTTCTTATGAATAAGTTTTCAAGAAAAAATATTATTAAAAATTTATCAAAAGCTAAAATGATACGAATTTCTCCTTTAGAGATGAAAGTTAGTAGCAAAAATAAAACAAAAAAATGTTTAGCGATTAATGAGGTTTCTATATTAAGACAGAGTAGGCAAGCTGCATCTATATCGATAAAAAATGGTTCAAAATACATTATTAAAAAATTAATCTCAGATGGGGTTTTAGTTTCTACTCCAGCAGGAAGCACAGCTTACAATATGTCAGTTCATGGACCTATACTAAGTTTGAATTCTAAAAAAATATCTATTGCTCCGATAAGTGCTTTTAGACCAAGACGTTGGCGAGGAAAAATTGTTGGTGACAAATCTAAAATTACTATTAAAAATTTAAATTCTAAAAAAAGACCTATTAGTGCTGTAGCAGACAATATTGAAATAAGAAATGCTAAAATTATTAATGTAAAAATTAATAATAGAATAAAATTTGGTCTATTATACGATAGAAACAGAAGTCTCCAAAAAAAAATTAAGTTAGAACAACTTAAAAGAGAAATAAATTAGAATCATAATGAATTATAAAAAATTACTTAAATCTAAAAAATTTAAAATAGCTGTTTGGGGAACGGGTTATATTGGTTTATCTACCATGGTATATTTCGCTAAGAAAAAAATTAAATGTGTTGGTTATGATGTAAACAAAGATAAAATTAAAAAGATTAAC
Source organism: uncultured Pelagibacteraceae bacterium (assembly GCA_902519635.1). Next base: position 3,334 of record CABYKW010000018.1, on the reverse strand, counting down.
TCAGGAATTTTACCTCTTGCTGATTTAGCTAATTGGTTTGGGTTTAATATAAAGAGTTTGGTAAAGTCGAATTATTTAAAAGGTACATCTAATTATAAAGATTTAATTTCAGAGGATTTTTTAGTACATTTTATTGCCATACCAACAGAAAAAGATGGAAAGCCATATTATAAACCACTATTAAGCGTACTTAACAATATAGTAAAAATAAATCGTAATGCCAAGAATCCACCGATTATAATTGTAGAATCTACATTAGCACCGAAAGTCTCAGATAAAAAAATTATCCCATTCCTAAAAAACAAAAAATTTATTGTTGGTAAAAATATTTTGCTTTCAATAGCGCCGCGAAGAGATTGGTTTATTGAAGGAGAAAAAAACCTTGAAACTTTAGATAGAGTATATGGATCAACTGACCAAAAATCTACAAGAGTTTCAAGAGATGTTTTATCAATTGTTTGTAAAAAACTTCATGTTGCAAGCTCTTACAGAGTTTCAGAAATGGTAAAAAGTGTTGAGAACGCATATAGGCATATGGATATAACTCTTGCTAATCAACTCTCCTTAGCTTTTCCAAATGATAATATTAGAGAGGTTTTAAAACTTGTCGGAACTAAATGGAATATTGAAACTTTTCATCCTGGAATAGGTGCAGGCGGATACTGCATACCATTATCAAGTAGATACATTTTATCTCAAGTAAAAAGTTTAAATAAACTTTCACTATTAAGAGAAACAATAAAGACGGACGATGGGATGAGTAAATCAATCACCAATTCAATAGTTAAAAGAGGGTTAAAAAAAATTGGTATCTTAGGTTTGTCTTATAAAGGTGATTTAAAAGTCAGTGTACTTTCAAAGGTTATACCATTGGTAAAATCCTTAAAAAATAAAAAATTACAAGTGAGATTATTTGATCCGTATTTTAGCTATAAAGAGATACATCAAGCTGTCAAAGTAAAAACATTTAATTTTCCAAAGGATTTATCAAAATTTGATTGTATAATTGTTACTGTTGATCACAAACAATTTAAAATAAAAAAACAAATTTTAGAAAAATATCTTAAAAGTTGTAAACTTATAATTGATCATGATGGAGCATGGAAAAAGTATAATTTAAAAAATAATTATCATTTATCTGGAGATAGTGGATGGATTTAAATGTTCGAATTAAAACAATTTCAAAAAAGATTGGATTTATTAGTGTTTCATGCTAAATACTCCGCAAGCCCTCATAGCTCAATTGGTAGAGCAATTGATTTGTAATCAATAGGTTCGCGGTTCGAGTCCGTGTGAGGGCACCAGTTTTAAAGTGAGAATTTCTAAGAATCGAAATTTATATAGTTAAATGAAAGATAATTTATTGGTTGTAATTAATAATGAAAAGGTTTTTGAAGATAACAGTGAATTTTATTGCAGTAATTATAATTTAAAAATTCTTCCTGAGGGATTAAACGATCATCACAAAGTTAAGTATATAGTTAGAGAATCAAAGAAAAAAGGAAATCATAGAATTAATTTAAAAGATATAAAGATAGCATCAAATATTGTTAAATTTATTTATTTTATATTTGAAACTTTTAAAAACAAGGACTCAAAATATTTAATAATTTCTATAACTCCTTACACATTTATTTCTTTTTTATTTTTATTTTTATTCAGAAAAAAAGTTTTTTTATACTTAATCAGTAGCGGACATGAAGAATGGAAATTTATATTAGGTTCCTGGTCTGTATGGATCTTTAACATTATGTATTCAATAGTAACTTCAAATTCGACTGTTATAGCTCTACATGAAAGATTGTGTAAGAAAAAAAATTGTCATGTAATAACTTCATCTTCTTTGGATGAAAAATGGTTAGAGTGTCATAAAGAAGTAAAACTTGATAAAATTAGATTTTTATATGTTGGACGAGCTAATCCTGAAAAAGGTATTTATGAATTTTTAAAAATGTTTGAAAAAATTAAACTTGATGCTGAATTTTCAGTTGTAGGTAATCTTAAAAACATTAAGGCTTCCACGAATAAAAATATAAAATTAATCGGATATGTTTCCGACAACCAATCTTTGATTGATACATATGATAACCATAACATACTAATATTACCTTCATTTACGGAGGGGCAACCATATGTTGTGGATGAGTGTCTTGCTCGGAGAAGACCTGTTATCGTGTTTGAAGATATTGCTCACATAATAAAAGATAGAAAAGGGATTTTTGTTGCAAAAAGAACAATAGACTCATTTTCTGAAATCACAGAATACGTGATGAAAAATTATATTAAGATTCAAGAAACTATTGCAAAGAATAAATTTCCACTTAAAAAAGATATGTTTAAACAAATTTCTAATATTATCGTAAGCTAAATGAGTAATAAAATATTTGATATTTTAATTTTAGGCAGCGGACTATCTAGCATGATTTTTGCTGAAGAATATTTAAAAAAAAATAAAAAAATTAATATAATTTCACCATCTTTTAATAAGGATCTCCTTGATAATTTTCGATTCACACCTGACGACAAAGGTCTTCCTCCTCAATTTAAAAAGAATTTTAGCAAGATTGAGGATTATTTTAAATTTAATAATTTTAAGTTTGATAAAAAAAACTGCAGTTTACTTGGCTCCTTAGAATTTGGAGGCCTTTCCAATTATTGGGGGTTACAAATAGACAAGGATGTTAGCAGTGATCTAGATTCCTTTGGAAGTAAAGTAAAAAAAGAAATTATGAAATGTTTTTTAGAGATGCTTAATGAAAAACTCTTAACCGGTTCGTTTAAAAATTATAACAAAGACTTTAAGTTAAATTATTTTTATGAAAAACTTTTCAGCCAAAGAAATAAAAAAAATAACAGTCTGATCATAGAAAAATCATTGCTAGCTTTAAATAAAATTAATAGTAACAAAAAGGATAAAAAACTTACGCCTAATTTAATTTTTAATAAAATCGAAAACAAAGTTATTTTGCATAACTATTTTGTCGACAAAATAAGAAAGAAAAAAAATTTGCTATACTTACATTCTGTAAATAAAAACGATTCAAAAATATTTATAACAAAAAGATTGATATTAGCTGCAGGCACTTTATCAACAACCAGGCTGATAATGGAATATTTAGGTATTAAAAATGAAGTAGCAATAAAACATCATCCAAGATTAATATCAGTTTATCTAGGTAAAAATAAAATTTCTAGCAATTTAGATGTTGCACCAGGTTTATTTCAAATCAAAAACAAGAAAGAAAATTTTTCAGGGGATATTAGACCTTCTAACGAAATGATTATAAATATGGCTTTAAAAATTTATTCTATTTTTAAACCAATTAAGAATATT
>CABYKW010000017.1 GCA_902519635.1 uncultured Pelagibacteraceae bacterium | reverse complement strand
ATAGTAGGTGCATTTGTATTGCCTGAAGTGATATTAGGCATGATTGATGCATCTATGACTCTTAAATTTTCTATTCCTCTAACTTTTAGTTTTTCATCTACAACTGAGTCGTCTCCACTTCCCATCTTACATGTTCCAACAGGATGAAAGATTGTCTGCGTATGTTCGCTACCTGCCTGAACTAATTCTTCATTGTCAGTAATGTGTATTCCTGGTCTGTATTCTTCTGGTTCATATTTTTTTAATGCCTGTGTTTCTAGCATTATCTTTCTTACAATTTTTAAACTTTTTGCAGCAACATCTCGGTCATCCTGAGTAGATAAATAATTCATTTTAATCTTAGGATTATCTCTACTATCATTACTGGTAATATTTATTTCACCTCTGCTAGTGGGTCTAATATTTGCAATTGTAGGAGTGATACCATCAAAGTCATGCATTTTAGTGGCACCTAAAATATCTGTACTAATTGGTTGAACATGAAATTGTAAATTAGGAGTAGCTCGAGACGGGTCACTTTTAAGAAAACCACAAACTTGACTAGCACCCATTGTCATCGGGCCACTTTGATTAAATATATATTCTAAACCTATTAGTAGATTTCCGAATAAACTATTAATTTTACCATTTAAAGACTTTAAATTTTTTACTTTGTACACTGGTCTAAACATTAAATGATCTTGTAAGTTCTTTCCTACACCTCTTAGTTCTTGAATAATTGATATTCCATGTTTTTTTAATTTTTGTGAATCTCCTAAACCAGATACTTGAAGAATGTGAGGCGACCCAATAGATCCTGCAGAAAGTAATATTTCTTTATTCGCTTTTATAGTTTTTACTTTTTCATTGTTATAAAAACTTACGCTTGTAGCTTTTTTTCCTTCAAAGTTTATCTTTTGAACATGGGCATTAACTATTATCTTTAAATTAGATCTTTTTTTTATTGGATTCAGGTATCCTTTGGCAGCACTACATCGTAATTTTAATAATTTTTCACGAGTTGTGGTGAATTGAAAGTAGCCTACTCCAAAGTTATCACCTCTATTAAAATCATTTGTTCTAGGAATACCGAATTCTTCAGCTGCATTTTGAAACTCTTCTAACATTTTTAAATTTATCTTTTTATTAGTAACAGCTATTGGTCCTTCATCATTATGAAATTCATTTTTTCCTAATTCATTATTTTCTGATTTTAAAAAGTATGGGAGAACATCTTCCCAACCCCAACCTGTATTTCCTTGTTGTCTCCAGTTATCATAATCATTACTTTGACCTCTAATCCAAAGAAGACCGTTAATAGAAGAACTACCTCCTAAAGTTTTACCCCTAGGATAGCGAATGGATCTATTATTCATTGTTTCATCTTTTTCTGTATGGAAACACCAATCTACTTTTGGGTTATGCATCGTTTTATAATAACCTACTGGAATATGTATCCATGGGTAAGTATCTTTACCTCCAGCTTCTAATAAAAGAACTTTATTCTTTTGGTTAGCAGTTAATCGATTGGCAAGGACACATCCTGCTGACCCTGCTCCAATTATTATGTAATCAAATTCTTCCATAGATAAATTATACTTATAGGAGGAAAATTCTTCATTGCCAATGCGTGAAATTCAACCTAGGGTTTTAATACTATTATTTGACTCTAAATTTTTAAAGAGGTTTAATTCCGCAATTAACAATAATCAAACGGGGGAATAATGAGAAAATTATTAACTGTAGTTTTAAGTTTGGCTGTATTTGTTGGTTTTTCAATGAGTACTGCAAACGCTAAAACATTAAAATGTCAGACCGTTCTTAACACTAAAGCTGATGAAGTGAAAATGTTAAAGGACTTTACTGACACTGTAACAGCACTTACAGATGGTTCGTTAAAATTTGAAATTTTACCAGCTGGAGCTGTTGTTGGGGTTAAAGAAACATTAGATGCAGTTGACAAAGGATTAATCGACTGTGGATTTGCTTGGACTCACTATTGGTCAGGCGATCATCCAGCAGCTATGTTATTTGGATCACCAGTAGCTGGCGGTGGAGTAGGTATAGATAACTTAGCTTTCTTATCTTGGTTCCAATATGGTGGTGGTAAAGAATTATACGACCAACTTTGGAAAGAAATGGGAAGAGACATAAAAGGATTTATGCTTCAACCAGTAGGCCCAGAAGCTTTAGGTTGGTTTCCAAAACCAATTAAAGATATGGCTGACTTTAGAAAATACAAGTTCAGAACGCCTCCAGGAATTCCTGGTCAAACTTATAAAGATATCGGTATAGCATCTGTAGCTATGGGTGGTGGAGATATTCTACCAGCTTTACAAGCAGGTACTATCGATGCAGCAGAATGGTGTTGTCCAAAACCAGATTTAACTTTTGGTTTCCAAAAAGTTTTAAAACACTATTACCTACAAGGTTTACACCAAGTAGTAGTAAATGCTGACTTTTATATTACTGGAAAAACTTACAAAAAAATGACTGCTCATGAGAAAAAATCTCTTGAAGTAGCTGCAAACGCTTCATTAATTAAATCTTTAAGCTATAGAATCTATGAAAATGGAAAAGCTTTAAGAGAATTAACTACTAAGCATGGAGTAATTTTAGAGGACACTCCTACAGACTACTTTAAAGAATATATGGCGGCAGCTAAGAAAACATTGAATAAAAACGCAGCAGAAAATAAATTTTTTGCAAAAGTTTATAAATCAATGAAAGAATTTGCTGATGTTGCTGTTCCATTCTGGAGTGGTGCTCAAATGTCTAATGCTAAGCTAGGAATGGCTCACGCAGCGACATTAAAGTAATAAGTAAATAACTTTAAAAAATATTTTAGAGCGGGCTTTTAAGTCCGCTCTAATTTTTTAGAAACAAGAAATTATTTATGGCAGAAGAACCTTCAAAAATTGATACATCAGATGAAATGATTGCTGAAAGACGTGGTGGTTTAGGTAAAATGCCAGCCGATATGCCACTCTGGATGGCAAAAACTATAACTTCAATAGATAAATTTAGTAAACGCATAGGAAATGTAGTTTGTTGGATACTTATGCCTTTAATTTTTGCAATGACTTACGAAGTTATTATGAGAAAATTCTTTTTAGCACCTACTATTTGGGCTTATGACATTAGCAGATTCTTATACGGAGCTTTATTTATGCTGGGAGCTGGTTATGCTCTCTCTAAAGGTGTTCACATAAGAGCAGATTTTTTATACAGAAATTTTAAAACTAAAAACCAAGGATTAATTGATTTTTGGTTATACATTATTTTTTATTTTCCAGGACTACTTGTATTTCTTTACATGACTATTGGTTATGTAGAGGAGTCAATTAGAAGAGGTGAAAGAGGAATGGATACTACTTGGATGCCATATATGTGGCCAATAAAAACGTGTTTATTAATTGGAATAATTTTTCTTCTTATTCAAGGTATTTCAGAATTACTTAAGAGTTATTGGGCTAAAGAAAAAGGTGAGTGGCCAGGAGAAAATAAATGATTGCAGAGTTAATTGATCCAGCTGTTCTTGGTTTTATTCTAGTTGGAGTGATGCTTTTTGCAATATTTGTTGGGTTTCCAATATCTTTTACTTTAATATTTTTGGGATTTGTTTTTGGTTATTTAGGTTTTGGTAAACTTGTTTTTTACTTAATGACCTTGCAATTTTCTATGGTAATGACCGAACAAACCCTTGCCGCCGTTCCGCTCTTTGTCTTTATGGGAATTATGATGGAACAGGCAGGTCTAATGGAACGACTTTTTTCTGCTTTCCAATTAATGCTGGCAAGAGTTAGAGGTTCTCTTTATTACGCAGTTTTATTTGTCTCTGTAATTTTTGCAGCAGCAACAGGAATAGTCGGTGCTTCGGTAACAATTTTGGGAATTATGGCTGCAAAATCAATGAATAGGTCTGGTTATGATGTAAGGTTAGCTGCAGGAACAATTACTGCAGGAGGTACTTTGGGTATTTTAATTCCTCCAAGTATTATGCTTGTTGTAATGGGGCCAATAATGGAAATTCCTGTAATCGATTTATTTGCAGCTGCGATATTTCCAGGAATCTTACTAGCTACTTTATACGCAGCTTACACCACAGTTAGATGTATGTTGAATCCAAAGCTTGGACCACCTTTACCAGAAGATATGAGAGCTACAAGCATGAGTAAAGTCTGGATTGAATTTTTCCTTGGATTAGTTCCTCCTGCGGCCTTAGTTTTTGCTGCACTTGGAAGTATTTTATTTGGTTTTGCTACACCTACAGAAGCAGCAGGATGCGGGGCGATGGGCGCTCTTCTTTTATCGCTGGCATATAAAAAATTAACATTATCAAAATTACAGGAAGCTTTAGTTAAAACTTTAGAAATAACGGCTTTAATAATGGTTTTAGTTGCAGCTTCTAATTTTTTTGGAGCAGTATTTGCAAGATTAGGCACTCCTACACTATTAACTGAATTTTTATTAGGCTTAGAGATGAACAAGTATCTTATTTTGGCAATGATAATGGTAATGATATTCTTGCTTGGCTGGCCTTTAGAGTGGGTGCCAATTGTAATGATTATTATTCCAATAATTTTACCTTTGGTTGAAGCACTTGGGTTTAATTTAACATGGTTTGCTATATTGGTTGCTGTAAATCTCCAAACCGCCTGGCTTTCTCCGCCAGTAGCCCTTTCAGCTTATTTTTTGAAAGGTGTTGTGCCTGAATGGGATTTAAAAGATATTTATTTTGGAATGATGCAATTTATGGTCTTGCAAATTATTGGATTAGTATTAATAGTATTATTTCCACAAATTGCTTTGTGGTTACCAACATTACTTTATGGCAATTAAATATATAAAAAAAGCAGCTAAGACCCCAGAGACTGATGATCACAAAACACAGGCAGCTGTACAAGATATTCTTAATGACATTGCTAAAAGGAAAGAAGAAGCATTAAAAGATCTTAATAAAAAATTTGATAAGTACGAAGGAGAAGTTATTGTTTCTAAAGAAAAAATTGAAGAAGCCATTAAAAAAGTTGATCAAAAAACTAAAGATGATGTGAAATTTGCTCACGAAAGAATCAAAAAATTTGCAGAACATCAATTAAAGAGTATGAATAATAATTTTGAGGTTGAATTATCAAAAGGATTATTTGCAGGTCAAAGGCTAATCCCAGTTGATACTGCTGGATGTTATATTCCCGGAGGTAGATATGCACATATTTCTTCTGCCGTAATGGCAATTACACCAGCCAAAGTTGCTGGTGTTAAAACTATTATTTGTGCTAGCCCTCCTAAAGACAAAGATGGAGCTAATGCCGGAATAATTTTTGCTGCCAATCATTGTGGGGCAGATGTAATAATGAATTTGGGAGGAGTAGCAGCAATAGGATCTTTGACACACGGATGTTTTAACAATCCTCCAGTTGATTTTTTAGTTGGAGCAGGAAATCAATACGTAGCAGAAGCTAAAAGAATAGTTTATGGAAAAGTTGGTATTGATCAATTTGCCGGTCCTACTGAAATTGCAATTATTGCAGACAAGTCCGCAGACAAAGAAATAGTTGCAGTTGATCTAGTTGGTCAATTGGAGCACGGCTATAATTCTCCAGGCTGGTTGTTTACAACTGATAAATCTTTAGCAGATTTTACAATGAAAAGAGTTCCAGAATTAATTACAGAGCTTCCAGAGTTAGCAAAAGTTAATGCAGAAGCGGCTTGGAAAGATTATGGAGAAGTAATTTTATGCGATACTAATGAGGAAATGGCAGAAGTTAGCGATAAGTATGCATCGGAACATTTAGAAGTTCATGCTGAAAATTTAGATTGGTGGTTAAAAAGATTAAGAAATTATGGATCTTTATTTTTAGGAGAAGAAACAACTGTTGCGTATGGGGATAAATGCTCAGGAACTAATCATATTTTACCAACTAAAGGTGGCGGAAGATATACCGGCGGATTATTTGTTGGAAAATTTATAAAAACTTTAACTTTCCAAAGAATGACAAAAGAAGCTACAGAGGTAGTAGGCGCAACAGCAGCTAGACTTGGAAGAGCAGAAGGCATGGAAGCTCATGCTAGAACTGCAGATGTAAGATTAAGAAAATACGGTTTTTCAAATTAATGCATGCACTAGTTTATACTGGTACTAACAAAATAGATTTCAGAGAAGAAAAAGATCCAATAGCTAAATCTGGTGAGTCGTTAATTAAAGTAAAAGCTTCTGGCATATGTGGCTCAGATATGCATGCATTTCATGGCAAAGATGAAAGAAGGATACCTCCTTTGATATTAGGCCACGAAGTAAGCGGAACTAGCCTAGATGGTAAATTTAAAAATAAAGATGTTGTTATAAATCCTTTAATAAGTTGTGAAAATTGTGATTACTGTAAAAATGAGAGAGAACATTTATGTCCAAAAAGATCAATGATAGGTATGAGCACACCAATTAAAAGAGAAGGGGGGTTGGCAGAATTAGTATCAGTACCAGAAAAAAATATTTTTGAAGTTCCAAAAAAACTAAGTATTAAAGAAGCGGCATTAGCCGAACCTGCAGCAGTGGCTTTACATGCTGTTTTATTAGCTGAAGAAAATTTGAAAAAACCTTTATCCGAATGCAAGATATTAATTCAAGGAGCAGGTGCGATAGGTTTGCTATGTGGTTTATTTTTAAATAAAGAGAAAAAAGCTACCAATATTTTGATGTCAGACCCAAATAAAAAAAGATTAGATGAGTGTGGTAAATATTTAGATGCAAATTTTGTATCTCCAAATGACAAATCAATTAAAGAAAATAATTATGATTTAATTTTAGAGTCTGTCGGTCTAGAAGTTACCCGTCATCAAGCAATTAAATCTATCGCGCCAGGAGGAACAATAATTCATATAGGTTTAACGGAACCATCTGGAACTTTTAACTTTAAGAAACTAACAATCCAAGAAGTTACTTTAGTTGGAACATATTGTTATACAAATAGAGATTTTGAACAGACTATAGCTATTTTAAGAGAAAAAAAATTAGGTGATCTTGGTTGGATTGAATATAGAGACCTTAAAAAAGGATCTGAAGCTTTCCAAGAAATACATAATGGAACTTGTGTTGCTCCTAAAATCATACTTATTCCCTAGTTCGTCCTATAGTTGTAGACAAAATGCATACCTGAAATAAAATTTTAACATAGATAATCTTTAATTATTTGAAATAGAATTCATTTATTCAAAAGGAGTACTTATGAAAAAAATTTTTTTAATGTTATCTTTTTTAGTTTTTTCCTCTGCTTATGCAGGAGGCCATATAACTAAAAAACAAAAAGAAGAAACAATACAATGTCTGGGACATTATAGTGCAACAGCTGTTTTACCTGCTGATTCAATCGAGGTTACAGATATGGAAATGGCTTTAGCCTCAGTTAAAGTAATACGATCTTTTCTTCAAAAAGAACAAGTTAGTGATGATGAGATGAACAAAGGCATGAACGAACATGTAGACAAAGTTTATGGTAAACCATTCGACAAAGGTATGAATGATAAATGTAATAAATTTATCTATAAACTAATTCCTGGTTCAAAAGAAGAAATAGAAAAATTATCCAGAACTATTTATGCAGGTTAATTTATGAGTGGATACGTTATTGCCAATATTAATGTTAAAAATCCTGATGCCTACAAGGAATATGTTGGAAAAGTAAAACCAACTGTAGAAAAATTTGGAGGAGAATATCTCGTAAGAAATGGAGAATTTAAAGTTATTGATGGCGAATGGAAGCATCCAAGAACTGTTGTAATCAAATTTCCAACTTATGAAAAAGCATTGGAGTGGTATAATTCTGAGGAATATAAACCTGTTAAACCAATTCGATTAGCAAACTCAGTGGCTAATGGAATAATAATTAAAGGAGTATAATATGATAGTAAAAATAGAAGGACCAATCGCTACTTTTGCAAAGTGGAAAGCGATGGTTCACAGCAATTCAGAAAAGATTAAAAAATATGGTATGACATTTCTTTATGCTGGAACAGAAAAAGATAATGACTCAAAAATCACTACCATTATAAGATTTGATACAATGGATGGTCTTAAAGCTTTTAAGGCTGATGAGGAACTTCATAAAGAAAGAGCAGCAGCTGGAGTAGTCTTAGAGAAATCAGTTACAACTCCAATGGGTGAAGACCTTTTGGAGCAATATAAAGGATAACTAAAAGGATAAATATGATAGATAAATTTGGAAACGCATTTTATTTAATAATTTACTTAGCTCATTTCGTAATAGTTGGCAGTTATGCTTACCAATTAGTTTTTGATACTAAAAAATTTTTAAAAGGTAGAGGAGTAGATAAGACAGCTACTTTAATAACTAGATTTGCTGGTTCATTCATGGTTGCAATAGTTTTAATGGCGATCTATGTAGCCTTTGTAAGATCAGGTGGCTTAGTTGCTACTTGGGCATTCTTTAACTTGGTTTTTATAATTAACGTTTCAATATTAGCTGTAAATTTTTATACATTAAAAATTGATAAGACAGGTTTAACTAAAAAAACAAGAAACGATGGAATATATGCTCCAATTGTTCTTGTAATTATTAGCGCTATTCTCTGTTACGGTTTAGCTGATAAGATTTACGTTTAATAAAAGGAGGAACGGTGGCAAAATTTATGAATATAGTTAGATGTAAAGTCAAATCATCTAGCAGAGATGAGTATCTTAAAAAAATTGATGAAATGCCTAAGTTTGATGGACAGATTTCAGCAAAGTATGTTGAAACAAAACCTAATGAATTTTTTATGATCGGGGAATGGAATTCTGAAGATGATATAGCGAAAGCAAGACCAAAAATGATTAGTTTTTTGGATACGCTAAGACACACTTTAGATGAATTGTCTCCTGAGTTAGGCGTAACAGATCCTCACTCTGGAACAGTAATAGTTGAAAAATAAGAAAGGGGGGAGAAACGATGGCGAAATTTATAACTTTAGGAAAGTATACGGCTAAAGGTCTTGGAGGATTTATTAGCAATCCATCTACAGATAGAAAAGCAGCAACTTCTGCACTAGCTGCATCAGTTGGTGCTAAGGTAACTAGATACGCTGGTTTAAGAGGTAAGTATGACTTTATGGCTGAGATAGAAGGTACATTTGAGCAAGCTGCTGCAGCTTCAATGGTTGCAACATCTAGTGGCGCAATATCTGATTTTACTATTTTAGAAGATGTTAATCTTAATGAAATAGCTAAAACAGCTCAAAAGATGGCTTCTACATACAAAGAACCAGGAAAATAATTATTTTTTATAGTTGATACAAATTAATGTGTCGGTGAAGTTTATTTGATTTTTAAAGTCAGATTTAACTTCTTCGACACCTTTTTTTATCTCTTTTCTAGAAAGATTTAATAAACAAGAGATATATTTATTTTTTATCATTTTTATATATTTTGACTTAGATATAGATACTTTAAAATTAAAATGACTAATTTTGTATTTGATGAGCTTTTTCTTTATTTTTTTAATTAAATCTTCATCTTTCTTTAAACTCAAGATTAATTTAATTTTCATTCTTTT
>CABYKW010000016.1 GCA_902519635.1 uncultured Pelagibacteraceae bacterium | reverse complement strand
TTACTTGATAAGGAAAGCTGTCGAACCAGAAACTGTTAGAAGACAATTATATAAATTAACAAATATAGAGAGCTCTTTTGGATTTAATACACTTGCAATTGTTAATAACAAGCCAAAAATTCTTAATTTAAAAGAATTCATTTCAGAATTTTTAAAATTTAGAGAAGACACAGTTCTAAAAAGAATTAAATTTGATTTAAAAAAAGCTGAAGAGAGAGCTCATATTCTGATTGGTTTAGCTACATCTGTAGAGAATATAGATGAAACAATTAAGATAATAAAAAATTCTAAAGATACAGAAGTTGCTAAGAAAAATCTTTTGTCAAAAAAATGGAAAGTAAAAAAAAGCATAAAACTAATCACTTTAATTGAAAAGAAAAAAAATGTTTCAAATTATCAACTATCTAAAGCACAAGTTAATGCAATTCTTGAACTTAGACTTCAAAAATTAACTGCTTACGGTATCGGTGAAATAGAAACAGAAATAAATAAGTTATCAAATTTAATTATTGAGTATAATAAAATCATAAATTCTAAAAAAGAGCTTAATAAATTAATAATTAAAGAACTTGAAAATATTAAGGACAAATTTAGCTCACCTAGAAGAACTAAAATTATTGATGCAGTACTAAACTATAATATTGAAGAGACAATTCAAAAAGAGTCTGTAGTTATAAGCATCACAAATCAAGGTTATATCAAAAGAAGTCCGTTGAGCTCACTTAAAGCTCAAAAAAGAGGAGGAAAAGGAAAGACTGGAATATCAACGAGAGAAGAAGATTTTGTAGTCCAAATATTTACAGCAAATACTCATACACCAGTCCTCTTTTTTTCTACACAAGGATTAGCTTACAAAATTAAAGCTCACAAAATTCCAGAAGGTACAGCAGCATCAAAAGGGAAATCTATATTTAATTTATTACCTTTAAAAAGCCATCATTCTATAAGTTCTATCATGCCTTTACCGGAGGATGTGTCAGAGTGGAAAAATTTGATGGTTATTTTTGCTACCTCTAAAGGAAATGTAAGAAAAAATACTTTGGAGGATTTTGTTAATATAAACAACAACGGTAAAATTGCCATGAAACTAGATCAAGACGATAAAATTATTGGCGTTAAAATATGTAAGGATGATCAAGATATATTATTAAGTACGCAATTTGGTAAATGTATAAGATTTAAATCTAAAAAATTGCGATTGTTTAAAGGCAGATCATCAAAAGGAATAAAAGGAATTAAATTAAATGATAAAGATAAAGTAATCTCTCTTTCAATTTTAAACAATACAAATATTAGTGCAAAAACAATTAGTAAGGATAAAAAAATAAAAAATGCTATTGATAGATACATCTTATCAGTATCAGAAAACGGATATGGAAAAAGATCCTCTTGTCTAGATTATAGAGTTACGAATAGAGGTGGAAAAGGTATAATAGGTATAATCAATTCGCCTAGAAATGGAAATATAGCAGCTTCACTAGTTGTAGATGATACAGATGAAATTTTATTATCTACAGGTAAAGGCAGTATTATGAGATGCGCTGTAAAAGAAATAAGAGTTGCAGGCAGAAATACTCAAGGAGTTAGAATTAAAAAATTGACTGGAAATGAAAAAGTTGTCTCTGTTATAAAAATAGAGGATAATATTCAATAAATATGAAGACAGCAATTTACCCAGGAACTTTTGATCCAATCACTTTTGGACATATAGATGTAATAAAAAAATCACTAAAAATATTTGACAGACTAATTGTTGCTACTACAGATAATATTAACAAGAACTATTATTTTTCAATAGAAGAAAGATTATCAATTATAAAAGATTCTTTATTTAAAGACTTAAGATTTAATAAAAAAAAGATTATTGTGGTTGCATTTAATACTCTTACTATTGACTTGTGTAAAAAATACAATGCTACTGTTATAATAAGAGGTTTAAGGGCTGTTTCAGATTTTGAATATGAATTTCAATTAGCAGGGATGAATAAGAAACTTAACTCAAATATAGAAACAATATTTTTAATGTCAGATGTTGAAAATCAAATTATTTCATCAAATTTTGTGAAAGAAATAACTAAATTAGAAGGAAATATTAATAAGTTTGTTACTAAATCGACAGTTAAAATGCTAAAGAATAAATTTTAATGAAGAAATTTATCTATTTATTTATATTGTTTTTTAGTTTACTAAATACACATTCATTCACTAAGGAAAATACAATGATTTTAAAATTAAAATATGGCGAAGTGGAAATTGAGCTTTATCCCGAAAAAGCTCCAAGTCACGTTGAAAGATTTAAAAAATTTTCAAACGAAGGAAGATATGACAATGTAGTTTTTCATCGAGTTATTGATGGATTCATGGCTCAAACAGGAGATGTAAAATTTGGAAATACTAGTAGTCCTGATTTTAATTTAAGTTTAGCTGGCACTGGAGGATCAGATCTGCCAGACTTAAAAGCGGAATTCTCTGACATTGCTCATACTAGAGGAACGTTATCTGCTGCAAGATCTTCTGATCCTAATAGTGCTAACAGTCAATTTTTTATATGTTTTGAATCAGCTCCTCATTTAGACAGACAATATTCCGCCTTTGGAAAAGTAATTAAAGGCATGGAATTTGTCGATATGATTAAAAAAGGTGATCCGAATAGTGGATCAGTTCGAGATCCTGACAAAATTATTAGTCTAAGATCAAAATAAGTTAAATGAAAAACAATGATTTCTCATTTGAGTTAATTACTCAAAGTGATAACGCTCGATTAGGAAAAATTTCTACATCTAAAGGTGAGATTGATACCCCTGCATTTATGCCAGTAGGTACCCAAGGAACTGTAAAAGGTATTTACACGGATGATATTTTAAAGACTGGTACTCAAATTATTTTAGGAAATACTTATCACTTATTATTAAGACCAGGAATAGAAATATTAAAAAAATTTAATGGGCTACACAAATTTATGAATTGGAATAAACCAATTCTAACAGACTCTGGTGGTTATCAGATTATGTCTTTGTCAAATTTAAATAAGATAGACAAAAATATAGGAGCAGTTTTTAAATCTCATATTGATGGTAAAAAAATTATTTTAAGTCCTGAAAAAAGCATTCAAGTTCAAAAAGCTATTAATTCAGATATAATTATGGTTTTAGACGAATGTCCAAAATTAACTAATGACAAAAAAGCTTTGTCAAAAGCAATTGATGTATCTTCACATTGGGCAAAGCGTAGCAAGATTGAATTTGGCATGGATAATTCAAAAGGTTTATTCGGAATAGCTCAAGGTGGTTTATATAAAGATTTACGAGAAGAAAGCATTCACAAATTAATTGAAATAGGTTTTGATGGATATGCTATGGGTGGACTTGCAGTAGGTGAGTCACAGATAGAAATGTTTGAAATTTTGGAGCAAACAATTCACTTACTACCCAAAAACAAACCAAGGTATTTAATGGGTGTAGGAACACCTTCTGATATTTTGGGAGCTGTTCGTTATGGAGTTGATATGTTTGATTGTGTTTTACCAACTAGATCAGGTAGAACCGGACTAGCCTTTACATGGGAAGGTAAACTTAATATCAAAAATTCTAAATATCAAAAAGATACTTCTTCTTTAGATCCAAGATGTGAGATAAATGGGTTGAATCAATATTCTAAAAGCTACTTAAATCACTTGGTTAAATCTAATGAGATGATGGCTTCAATGTTGATTTCATTACACAACATCTACTTTTATCAACAATTTATGAGCGAAATTAGAAAAAATATTAAGAATGGCACTTTTGCCACTTTTTATAAAAAATATATTGATTATTTTAATTAATAATTATTTGAAATTTTTGATATTTATATATAAAAGAGAATTTCTTTAAGGGCCCTTAGCTCAGTTGGTAGAGCACCTCCCTTTTAAGGAGGGTGTCGATGGTTCGAGTCCATCAGGGCTCACCAATAGTTTGCTTAGACTTTTATTGGAGGATATTTAATAATTACTTCATTTATCCAGCCATTTAGATTTTCTATTCTTTTTTTACTCGAAGGATGTGTGCTTAAAAAAACTGGAGGTTCTTGACCTTTTTTTTTGTCAGCCATTCTTTGCCAAAGTTTTACAGACTCTCTTATGTCATACCCAGCTAAAGAAGAAAAAATTAATCCTAAATAGTCAGCTTCAGTTTCTTGTTTTCTTCCGAAAGGATTAAATATTCCTATTCTAAATATATCCATTCCAGTATTTTGTCCTATAGTGTTTCTAGTTCTGTTTATTGCTCCGCCCAAAAAAATGTCAGCAACTGTTGTACCTAAATTAATCGTCATAGCTTGACTTGCTCTTTCCACAGAATGTTTAGCTACAGCATGAGCAATTTCATGGCCCATAACAATTGATAAAGCATCAGTATTTTTTGTTATTTTTAATAAACCGGTATAAACTGCAATTTTTCCACCAGGCATACACCAAGCATTAACTACTTTGTCATTATCAACTAGAACATAATCCCAAGAAAAATTTTTTGTAGGATCATCTTCATTTTTCATTTGAAAAAAAGTGCTCACTGCCACTTCAATTTTTTTTCCAATTTCACGCACTTCCTTTAATTGAGAACCGCTGTTTATTAGTTTTGCTTTACTTCTAAATTGTTCATAAGCAACAGCTGCCTGCTGATTAATTTTTGCCTCAGGAATTATTGCTAGTTGCTTTCTTTCGGTAATAGGGACTGTAGAGCAGGATGGAAGTATTAGAGAGCAACAACTACATCCAAATAAGCCAAGAAATTTTCTTCTATTTATGTTATACATAACTAAGATTCATGATTTTAATTAATAAATATTTAATTGCAATTTTTATCTTAATGATAGCATTTATTGTTTTTTCAAGCTACATAATGAAATAATGCCTAAAAATACTATTAAAAAATCCATTTTTTCTAGACTGAGAAATAATTTTATAGCAGGAATAGTAGCGTTAATCCCTATTGGAATAACTTTATACTTAACTTTGTTTATTGTCAAAATATCTACTAATTTAATACCAAAAGAAATAAATCCTAATAGCTATTTGCCTTTTGATATTCCAGGCTTAGAAATAATAATAGCATTAATTTTGATTACTTTTGTAGGCTGGTTGTCTTTATCTTTTTTAGGAAAAAAATTTTTTGAATTATTTAATATTATTTTAAAAAAGATCCCTATATTACGAACTATTTATTCGGCAATTGGTCAAATGACTGAAACTTTCACAAAAAATGAAAAAGAAACAAGTAGCGTTGTGCTTTTAGAATATCCTAGAAAAGGAGTTTGGGCAGTGGGATTTGCAACAAAAGAAAATCGAGGAGTTATATCAAAAAAAGTTAACGAGGATTTAGTAAATGTCTTTTTGCCAACAACACCTAATCCTACAAGTGGTTTTTTACTTATGGTTCCGAAAAAAGAGTTGGTTTATTTAGATGTTTCATTCGAGCAAGCATCCAAATTTATTGTATCAGCAGGAACTTCTAATATAAATTAATCAATATTTTGGTTAATTATTTCAGCTTTATCAAATAATTTTAATAAAAAAGCATATTTAGATTCATTTACATTTATATTGATATCTTTAATATATTTTTCAGCTAAAGAAAATAAATCCTCATGGGTAAGAGGATCTGCAAATTTAAAGTTTTTACTACCGCTTTGTTGAAAGCCTACTATATCTCCAAAACCTCTTAATCTCATATCTTCTTCTGCTATAAAAAAACCATCATCAGACTCTTTTAAAATTTTAATTCTTTTTATAGCATTTTTACTAAGACTCTCTTTAAATAATAAAATACATAAACTTTGTTTATCACCTCTCCCAACTCTTCCTCTTAATTGATGTAACTGAGCTAATCCGAATTTGTTAGCATTTTCAATTATAATTAAATTTGCATTGGGAAAATCAATTCCTACTTCTATTACAGTAGTTGAAACAAGAATAGAAATTTCTCTTTTCAAAAAACTATTTAGAACTTTTTCTTTCTCAAATTTATCTAAGGCTCCATGAATTAAACCAACTTTACCAGGAAATTTTTTATTTATAATATCAAATTTATTTTTAGCAGAGGAATAATCTAAATAAGAAGACTCTTTTATTAAAGGACAAACCCAAAAAACTTGATTGTTCACATTAATTTGTTTTTTTATAAAAGACCATAATTCATTGATTTTTTTTTCTGGTTTACTAATTGTAATTATTTTTTTTCTCTTAGCTGGCTTTTCTAATATTTTTGAAATATCCATATCCCCATATAACGACATCATCATTGTTCTTGGAATTGGTGTAGCAGACATCAAAAGAAGATCACAATTATTACCTCCTTTTTTTGCTAACTCAGATCTTTGTTTAACTCCAAATTTATGTTGTTCATCAATTATTGCTAAACCTAAATTGTTAAAATTAATTTTTTTTTGAAACAGAGAATGTGTGCCAATGATACAATTTATGTTTCCATTTTTTATATCATTTATTATTTTTTTTCTTTTTTTTGTTTCTGTTTTTCCAGTCAAAAGTTCTATTTTTATATTTGTCCTATCCAATATTTTTTTAGCTAAATCATAATGTTGTTTTGCTAAAATTTCTGTTGGAGCCATAAAAGCGCACTGTTGTTTATTTTCAACCACATTTGCGATTGAAAGAAGAGAAACGATTGTTTTTCCTGATCCAACATCACCTTGAATAATTCTAAACATTCTAGTATTTGATTTTAAATCAAAATTAATTTCTTCTAAAACGTTTTTTTGACTTTTAGTTAATTCAAAAGGGAGTCTTTTTAATATTTTATTAGCAATAATTGATTTAAAATTTTTATTTTTTTTTTTCTTTTTAATCTTTTTTCTATTTTTAGATAATACTAATAAATTTGAAAAAATTTCATCAAACACTAATCTTTTATACGAACTAGATAATTTATTTTGACCATCTTTAGTTTTATGTAGAGTAATTATATTTTCTTTCCAGTTAAGAAAGTTATTTTTTTTAAGAAAATCATTTTCGTACCATTCTTGAATATCAGGTAAATTATTAATAACTTGATCTGAAATAAGTCGATATTTTTTTTCATTAATTCCCTTAGTTAAAGAATATTTTGGTATAACTTGTTTTACATATTCTTCTTTATCTATGGTTGTAACATAATCAGGGTTTGTCATTTGATATTTTTTATTAAAAAAACCTATTTTTCCACTTATCACAACCCATTTATCTACTGGGTAAATTTTTCTTAAATAACCTTCTCTACTGTTAAAATATACAATTTCTATTTTTCCAGACTCATTTTCACAACTTATTTTGTTGGGTAAATTTCTTACCCTAGGAAAATTTAATTTTTTAACTATTACTCGAATAGTTTGAATTTTACCTATTTCCAATTTATCGAGACTAGTTATTTTGGATCTATCTGTCTCAGAGTATGGAAGATTTAACAAAATATCCTTTACTTTTTCAATTTTCTTATTTTTTAGATATTTCGATAATTGTTTTCCTACACCTTTTAATTTATTTACATCATTAAAAATAATATCTTTTTTTAATAAATTCATTATTTAATGTATAATATACTTTTATTATGAATGAATTAGAAATATTTAAAAAAAAATTATTATACAGATCAAATTACAGAGGAACTAAAGAGATGGATATTTTATTAAGTGAATTTGTAAGAAACAAAATAAATGAATTTACAGAAGAACAACTTAATGATTTAGATAAATTTTTAGATTTCGAAGATGAAATTATAATGAATTACTATCTACATGGGATTGTAGAAAAAAATATAGACAAAAATCAAATTTCAAAAATATTCAAAAATTATAATGTCTAATGGCGGAGAGGGTGGGATTCGAACCCACGAACGAGTTGCCCCGTTGCTAGTTTTCAAGACTAGTGCTTTCAACCGCTCAGCCACCTCTCCTCGAAGTAAATAGTCTATCTTTATTACTATCAAAGTACTTAAATAACAATAATCATATGGATTATTTCAAATACTAGTTAATATTCCTCATTTATGATATTCAAAAAAATGCTTAAAAACTTAATAACTATTAATTTTTTTATAATTTTAATTATTTTCTCCTTTTCACCTTTGCTAGCTAATTCTGTTGAATTTAACTTATGGATTAATGATTTTAAAAAGAAAGCAATAAGTTCTGGCATTTCAAAAAATGTTGTTGAGGAAGTTATGTCAGATGCTAAGTTTTTACCAAAGGTAATTGAATATGATAGATATCAACCAGAATTTTATGAAGATACTTTTACCTACATTAAAAAAAGAACAAATACCAAGAAAGTTAATAAAGGTTTAGCTTTATATAAAAAAGAAAAATTAATTATAGACAAAATAGATAGCAAGTTCTTAATCGAGAAAGAATTATTATTAGCCCTTATGGGTATAGAAACGAATTTTGGAAATTATTTAGGCAAAATGGATATTGTTTCTTCACTAGCCACATTAAGTTTTGATAAAAGACGAAGTGAATTTTTCACAAGCGAATTATTAATTTTGTTAAAATTGATAGATAAAGATATTATTAAAAAAGATATTTTGTTTGGCTCCTGGGCAGGGGCATTTGGCAATTTTCAATTTATGCCAAGAACAATTAAAGATTACGCAATAGATTATGATAATGATAAAATTATAGAACTTAAAAATATTGAGGACTCCTTTGCTTCTGCAGCAAACTATTTAAATAAAATTGGTTGGAAAAAAAATACTCCTTGCTACACAAAGATTAAATTAAAAAAAGATATTCCAAAAAAATATTTAAATTCATCTGCTAAAAAAATAAAAAATAAAAAAAAAGTTAAATTTTTTAAAAAATATATAGAAAAACCTGATAAATTAAACATTGATAATAACTTATTGTCAGCAGTAATTACTCCTGATAAAGATATAATACCAGGAGCTAATACTTATACACCTGCTTATTTAGTTTACAGCAATTACGAAAAAATATTAAAATGGAATAGATCTTTACGATTTGCACTTGCAGTTTGTACTTTAAAGGAAAATTTTGAAAATGAAATTTAGACTAATTATACTATTAATATTTCTCACTTCTTGTGCTCAAAATTACAGCAGGTTAGATTCAAGTAAAAATTTTACATCTAAAGGATTTGCTTATATTTACAATGAAAAAGATTTTTTAGATAAAATTATAAAAAAACAATTAGATAATAATTCTCTTCAAATTGCTCATAATAAATTAAGACCTGGTTCTCTTATTAAGATAATAAATATTAAAACCAATGATTCTATAATTTTAAAAAACAGTAAAAGATTTGAATACCCGGAATTTTATAAAATTATTATAACAAAGTCCGTAGCAGATGAGCTTAATCTTAAAATGGATTTACCTCTAGTAGAAGTAATAGAAGTTAAAAAAAATAAATCTTTTGTTGCCAAGAAAACAAAAATTTTTAAAGAAGAAGAAAAAATACATAGCAACGCACCTGTTGAAACAGTAACGATTAATAATATATCGAAAAAAAAACAAGTTAAGAATAAAAATAGAAAAGATAAGCTGTATATTATTATAGCTGAATTTTATTCTAAAAACTCTGCAAATCTTTTAAAAAAAAGAATCATCCAAGAATTGACAAATTTTAATAGTAAAAAATTGTATATTAAATCAAAAGAATCAAACAAAATAACTCTGTTATCAGGACCTTATAAGTCTATTAATTTAATGAAAAATGATTACATTCAACTTAAGAACTTTGGATTTGAAGAACTGGATATAAGTATTAATGAATAAATTTATAACTCTATTATTAATAATTGTTTTTAATTTTTTTACTAATGCCAATGCAGAGTCTTTGGTGAATGCTAGGACATCAATCTTAGTTGATTATCATTCTGACAAAGTTTTGTACGAATACGATGCTGATGCTCAAATATATCCTGCTTCGATGACAAAAATCATGACTACAATTATCGCTTTTGATTTAATAAATAAAAATAAACTTTCACTCGATGATAAGTTTGTTGTTTCTGAAAATGCATGGCGATTATCCGAAAGTGGATATTCTTCAATGTTTATTATGGTAAATGACGAAGTATCAGTTGAAAATTTATTACATGGAATAATTACTGCCTCTGGAA
>CABYKW010000015.1 GCA_902519635.1 uncultured Pelagibacteraceae bacterium | reverse complement strand
CAAAGTTACATCCTCCTCTATAAGAGCTAATTACAGAAATTCCCATTTTCGACATAATTTTTAAAAGCCCTGCATCAATTGATTTCTTGAATTTTTTAACACAACTTTCAAAATCAGATTTTCCAAATAATTTTTTTTCAAATCTTTGTTGAATACTATCGATTGCTAAGTAAGGATTAATTGTTGTGGCTCCTACTCCAATTAAAACAGCAAATGAATGAGTGTCTAATGCATCTGAACATTCTACGTTTAAAGAACAGTATCCTCTAAGACCATTTTTAATTAGATGAGAATGAACTGCTCCAACGGTTAATGCGCTTGGTATACTTGCTTTTTCTTCTGTAATATTTTTATCCGAAAGTATTAAAGTAGAGCTTCCTTCTCTAACTGCTATTTCACATTCGGATTTAATTGACTCTATTCGATCTTTTAGCGAAGAGTTAATTTCAAAAGTACAATCTACCTCTTTAATTTTTTTTGAAAAAATTTTTTTAAATATTTTTAATTGAGAATTAGTAAGAATTGGGCTGTCTAATACAAAAATGTCATCCTTTGTTAAATTATCAAAGTCTAATATATTCCCAAGATTACCAAATCTAGTTTTTAAACTCATAACTTTATTTTCTCTTAATGAGTCAATAGGAGGATTGGTAACCTGGCTGAAGTTTTGTCTAAAATAGTGTGACACCGGCCTGAAGTGACTTGAAAGAACTGCTACTGGAGTATCGTCGCCCATTGAGCCTGAAGCTTCTTTGCCCTCCTCGGCCATTGGGTGTAAAATTAATTCTAAATCTTCAATGCTTATCCCAGATAAATATTGTCTTTTTTTTAGTTCTTCGCCTGTAAAATTTGCTTTTTCATTATGTGTTGATATTTTTTTATCGAGATCAATGATTTGTTTATTATATTTTTTATAATCCTTCGCTAATAAATCTTTGATTTCTTTGTCTTTAAAAAGTTTACCCTTTTTTAGATCTATTGCAATTATTTCACCTGGTCCTAATTTTCCTTTTTCAATAATATCTTCCTCTGGAAACTTTATCATTCCAGTTTCTGAACCAGCAAAAAATAAATCATTCGATGTTATCGCATACCTTAGTGGTCTAAGACCATTTCTGTCTGTTGAAGCAAGTACCCATTTAGCATCAGTTGCACAAATTGCTGCTGGTCCATCCCAAGGTTCTATAGTGCTATTAAGAAAATTAAAAAAATCTTGATGATTTTTTTTGACTGTTTTACTTCTCTTTGACCATGCATCAGGAATCATCATTAGTTTAATTAATGGCGCCAACTTACCTGAATGGGTTAACAGCTCAAATACGTTGTCGAGCGCGCCTGAGTCTGAAGAGCTTCTAATAACTGGTAGCAAATTTTTTACATCTTTAAATAATGGACTGGACATGTCTTGTTCATGAATTCTCATCCAGTTTATATTTCCTTTTAAAGTATTTATTTCTCCATTATGTGCTAAAGTTCTGAAAGGCTGCGCAAGATCCCAGCTTGGGAAGGTATTAGTAGAATATCTTTGATGAAATATTGCAAATCTAGAAGTTAACTTTTTATCATTCAAGTCTGGATAAAATTCAGCTAACATTTCCGCTAAAAACATTCCTTTATAAACTATTGATCTAGAACTAAATGAACATATATAAAAGTTTTTTAATTGATTTTCTCTAGCAAGTTTTTCTATTTTTTTTCTAGTTTCAAATAAATCTCTTTCTAGATCATTAGTTTGTAAATTTTTGTTTTTTTTAAACATAACTTGAGCAATTTCAGGACGACTTTGCTCAGCTGTTTTTCCTAAAACACGTGAATTAAATGGTACTTGTCGCCACCCGTAAATATGATAATTTTCTTCAAGAAGAACAGACTCTATGATTTCTCTACATTTTTCTTGATCAGCATAATCTGTTCTAGGTAAAAATACCATTCCAACACAAATTCTTTTGGTTTCATCGAGTGTTTGTCCAGTAGAAATTATTTTTTCTTTAAAAAAATCTGTAGAGATTTCTATTTGGATCCCTGCTCCATCCCCAGATTTTCCATCTGCATCAACAGCGCCTCTATGCCAAATAGCTTTTAAAGCCTCGATTCCATATTCTACAATTTTTCTTGATTTTTTTCCATTTGTTGTAGCTATCATCCCAACTCCACAAGCATCGTGTTCCAGTTTTTCATCGTAAGAAAAATTTTGTGCTAAATGTTTTTTATTTTTTAAAAATCTATTCATTTTAATTATGCTGCTCTAATTGATTTTTCTAATTTGGTTTTTAAATATTTTTCTATTTGGATAGCTGCGTCTCTTCCATCCTTGATCGCCCAAACTACTAATGATGCACCTCTTACAATATCTCCTGCAGCAAAAACTCCTTCGATGTTTGTTTGCATAGTTTGTAGATCTATTTTAATTGTACCCCATTTAGAGATAGCTAAATCATTTGCGTTAAAAAGTTTTGGTAAATTTTCTGGATCAAAACCTAGAGATCTTATTACTAGATCTGCAGGTAGTTTAAACTCAGAACCTGGCTCTATAATTGGTTTTTTTCTTCCTGAAGAATCTGGTTCACCTAATTTCATCTTATTTACCTCTACTTGCTGTACAATATTTTGTCCTAAAAATTTTTTTGGGCTACTTAGCCAAATAAATTCAACTCCTTCTTCTATAGCATTTTTAACTTCTCTAGCTGAACCCGGCATATTTTCTTCATCTCTTCTATATAAACACTTTACAGATTTTGCTTTTTGTCTTACTGCAGTTCGTACACAATCCATTGCAGTATCCCCTCCTCCAATTACAACAACATTCTTTTCTTGTGCATTTAAAGTTCCGTTGTCAAAAATCTCAACTTTATCTCCTAATCCTTTTTTGTTAGAAGCAGTTAAAAATTCCATAGCAGGAAAAATATTTTTTAAATCTTGTCCAGGAACATCTATTTCTCTAGCTTTGTAAACTCCTGTGGCTATTAATATTGAGTCATGTTTTTCTCTCAATTGATCTAAAGTCTTATCTTTGCCAACTTCAAAATTCTGTACAAACTTTATTCCGCTTTCTTTTAAAAGATTAGTTCTTCTTTCTACAACAAATTTTTCTAGTTTAAAATTTGGGATTCCATAAATTAACAATCCGCCTGGTCTATCGTATCTATCATAAATAGTAACTTGATAACCTGATTTTCTTAATTCTTCTGCACATGCTAATCCAGCAGGTCCTGCACCAATAATTCCAACAGATTGTTTTGATTCTTTTTTAACTCTTAATGGTTTAACCCACCCTTTTTCCCAAGCTGTATCTGTAATATATTTTTCAACCGACCCAATCGTAACTGTTCCATGACCTGATTGTTCTATAACGCAATTACCTTCACATAATCTATCTTGGGGACAAATTCTTCCACAGACTTCAGGCATATTATTTGTGCTTTGAGCAACTTCATAAGCTTCTTGTAACCTGCCTTCTGCTGTTAGTTTAAGCCAGTCAGGAATATTATTACTCAGAGGACAATGAATTTGACAAAATGGAACTCCACACTGTGAACATCTACTGGACTGTTCTTTGGCTTTAGCATTTATAAATTCATCATATATTTCATTAAAATCTTGGCTTCTTTTTTTAGTATCTCTCTTAAAAGGTGCCTCTTGTTTTAAATCAACGAATTTTAACATTTTATTATTCATAATTTAGAAAATAGTCGAAAATCTAGATATTTGATACTTTATTTAAGTAAATAATATTTACCTATTATATGAAAAACCCTTTAAATAACTGATTAATTTAAACATACCTGCTATGCATTCCTGTGTCATTAAATGAACAAGCATAAATTTTAGAATATAAAAACCATGGTTGATATAATTCTTCTATCATTAATACAAGGAATTACAGAATTTTTACCAATAAGTTCCTCCTCTCACTTAATAATTTTTTCTCAATATTTGGAGTTTAATAATAAAAATTTAGAAATTGATGTGAGTTTACATATTGGTTCCTTTTTAGCCGTGATTGTATTTTTTAGAAAAGATATTTTGAACTTTGTTCAAAACAAAGATTTATTTTTAAAGATTTTAATTGGTTCTTTTCCTGTAATGGTTGCAGGATATATATTGATAAAATTTAATTTAATCGATGAAATTAGAAATATCAAGGTAATTGGCTGGACAACATTAATTTTTGGAATACTACTCTATTTAAGTGATAGATCTAGTGTTCGGAATAAACTCAATTCAAATTTTACATTAAAATCTTCACTTTTAATTGGTTTTCTACAAATTTTATCTTTAGTTCCAGGCGTAAGTAGATCAGGTATCGCTATTACAGGCGCAAGAACATTAAAGTTCAATAGATACGACTCGGCTAAGATATCTTTTCTATTATCTATTCCGACTTTGGCAGCTGTCTCAGTCTTTGGATTAAATAATTTAGTAAAATCTGAAAGTTTCAATTTTTCATTTTTAATATTGGTTTCTGTAATTTTCTCTTTTTTATTTTCTTTCATTACAATAAAATATTTTTTAAGATATATTAAAAATTTTAATCTTAATATATTTGTAATTTACAGAATAATTTTAGGTATTTTACTTTTGGTTTTAGCTTACTTATAAAATAAAAGTTAAAAAAATTAGTATTAGAGTGACTATAATAAAAAATATAATAACACTTATTTTAAGTGATAAATTCAATAAAAATTTCATTTATAATTAAATATATCTAAATTTGAATAATTGCAATATCGTAGCTATGGTGCGCCTGCTAGGATTTGAACCCAGAACCTCCTGGTCCGTAGCCAAGCGCTCTATCCGGTTGAGCTACAGGCGCTGATTGATTTCAATAAAATTATTTAATCATAAATCAAAATCATATTTTTATTGA
The DNA here is from genome assembly GCA_902519635.1 of uncultured Pelagibacteraceae bacterium. The sequence goes on along the minus strand of CABYKW010000015.1, from coordinate 5,801 downwards.
ACTAATGCTAATTATATTTAATATTGTTAATAATGCCAATATCTTTAGCCAAAATAAACCACAAAACATTTTTAATAAATCTTTTATTTTCTTTTATACCAATAAGCTTTATTGCAGGCAATCTGATATTAAATATAAATATTTTACTATTTATTATTTTTGCGATTTTTTTTTATGGAAAAGACGTATTTTCACTAAAGTTAGACAGATTAGATAAAATTATTCTAATCTTTTTTGCTTACACAATTTTTATCGGGTTTCTTAATAATTTTTACTTACAAGCCACTCTCATGGATGGAGACTACACCATAGCAATTAAAACAATATTATATTTAAGATTTTTAATTTTTTATTTTGTGATAAAATTTTTAATTAACAAAAATTTAATTAATTTTAAATTATTTTTTATTTTTTGTTTTATCTGTACATATTTTGTAAGCTTAGATTTAATGTATCAATTAAATTCTGGTAAAGACGTATTCGGTTATGTCTCTGCAGATCCAAGAAGATACGCTGGCCCATTTGGAACGGAGTTTATTGCTGGCTCATACTTGCAAAGGTTTGCTTTATTTGCTCTTTTTTTATTTCCAATTTTTTTCAATAATAAAGATAAAATCTATTTATATTTATTATCTTTACTAACATTTATTTTGATTATGGCAGGATTAATTGTAGCTGGAAACAGAGTTCCTTTAATTTTATTTATAATTTTGATTGCTTGTATTTTGTTTTTTTATAAACCAATGAAAAAGTTTTTATTTTCATTTTTTTTGTTAAACATAATAGTTTTAACTACTTTGTGGAATTTTAACCCGAACATTAAAAGTCATTTAAATGCCTTTACAGAAAGAGTATCTGAAATTGTAGAGTTTGCTTCTACCGTAATAATTAAAAATAAAGAGAGTAATTACGAGGTGGATAAAGATAATATAATTGAATATTATAAATACTCTATATATGTAAACGGTAAAGTAATTCCTCTGAAAAATATCTATATTAAAGAATTTTATTCTGGCTACCGAACTTGGAGTGAAAATAAATATTTTGGTGGTGGTATAAAATCTTTTAGATACAATTGTGCTTCCTTTAATTGTAGTTCCCATCCTCACAACTATTATTTAGAGATCTTAAGCGAGTTAGGGTTAGTAGGTTTCTTTTTAATACTGATTGTTTTTTTCAAAGTATTATTTAATTCTTTCTTAAATCTGGAAGCTAAAAGGCACCCTTTAAATTACGATAAAATAATTATTCCATTTATGTTTTTATTTTTTATAGAAATATTTCCGATTAAGTCTACGGGTAGTTTTTTTACAACAGGAAATGCAACCTATTTATTTCTAATTATGTCTATTACAATCGCTTTAACTCCAGCATCAAAAGGTAAAATTTAAATTGAAAGAGTTTTTAATAAATGTAAATTAAAATAAATGGTAAAAAAAGATATAGTTATTACTTCAGCGAGTAGAACTGCGGTTGGTTCTTTGGGTAAATCATTAAAAAATATTCCCGGAGATGATATGGGCTCTGCAGTAATTCTAGATGCAATTAAAAAAACAAAAATAAAAAATGAAGAAGTTGATGAAGTTATAATGGGTCAAGTTCTATCTGCATCAGCAGGACAAAATCCTGCGCGTCAAGCAGCAATGAAATCTGGTATTCCAAAAGAGAAACCGGCTTACGTTGTTAATCAAGTTTGTGGTTCTGGACTAAGGTCTATTGCATCAGGATACCAAAGCATAATAGCAGGTGACTCAAAAATCGTTATTGCGGGAGGTCAGGAGTCCATGTCTTTAGCGCCTCATGCAGTACACTTAAGAGATGGAAAAAAGTTAGGTAATACTGAGATGATGGATACCATGATTAAAGATGGTTTGTGGGATGCTTTCCATGGATATCATATGGGTATGACAGCAGAAAATGTTTCTACAAAATTTCAAGTTACTAGAGAAGATCAAGATAAATTTGCTTTAAAATCTCATGAAAAAGCCCTTAAAGCTCAAAAAGAAAATAAATTTAAAGAAGAAATAATTAATTTTAAGATTAAATCAAAAAAAAATGACATAGATTTTAATAAAGACGAGCACCCTAGAGAGGAAATTAATTTAGAAGCTCTAAAAAGACTTAAGCCAGTTTTTAAAAAAGATGGTACTGTTACTGCAGGTAATGCTTCCGGAATTAATGATGGAGCTGCTGCAATAGCTTTAATGACAGCAGAAGAAGCTGAAAAAAGAAAACTAAAAAAACTAGTTTCAATAAAATCATGGGCAAGTTGTGGTGTTGATCCAGCTTTAATGGGTACTGGACCAATACCAGCTTCAAAAAAAGCATTAGATTTAGCCGGTTGGTCTATAAAAGATGTAGATCTATTTGAAATTAATGAAGCATTTGCAGCTCAGAGCATTGCAGTTTTAAGAACTCTCTCTATTCCTGAAGAGAAAGTAAATGTAAATGGGGGTGCGATAGCTTTAGGTCATCCAATTGGTGCCTCGGGCACTAGAATACTAGTAACTTTAATTCATGAAATGATTAAAAGAGATGTTCATAAAGGTTTAGCAACTCTATGCATTGGTGGTGGCATGGGTATTGCTATGTGTGTTGAAAGATAATGGAACTATCAAAACCATATAAAGGTAAAGGTAAGCGTAAGATTAAAAAAATGCCATTTACTGTTAAAGGATATTTGCTTTATTATGCTTTTTTCTGGATTTTAATTATTTCAATCTATTTAGCTTACAACTAGATGAATTTATCTTAACAAATATTTTTTTAATAAGATTTTTTGAACTATTACAGCTCTATCTGATTTAATTTCTTTTTTTTTGAATAGTAAGTTTATTAGCCACTTCATATCTAATATGACGAAATATAATTGTCCAAAAATAGCGTAAAATATGTCTAAAAATGAGCTTATCAAGCAATTTGTCCTACTATTTATAGTTTATTATTAGATCTCTTTTTAATATGTTCCAACCAGTTTATAATAACGAATTATGGCTCAAAATATTTCTGTTCCTGATATAGGTGATTTTAAAGATGTTGAAGTCATTGAAGTTTTAGTCAAACCTGGGGATACTGTAAGTAAAAACGATCCAATAGTAACAATTGAAAGTGACAAATCTAGTCTTGAAATTCCATCTCCTTCATCTGGAGAAATTAAAGATTTAAAAGTTAAAATAGGTGATAAAGTATCTGAAGGAAGCATTTTGGCTACGATTGAAAATGGACAAGCTACACAAACTCCGAAAAAAGAAGAAGTAAAAAAGAAAGAAATAGAAGAAATAAAAGAAGAACCTAAAACAAATGGAGATTTACATCCCTTTAAACAAGTTAAAAAAGTTTTTGCTGAACCAGCTTCTAAAGATGATATTGATCCAATTGAAACTAATGAGTGGATCGAGTCCTTAAATTCAGTGATTGAAAATGATGGTTCTCCAAGAGCAAGTTATTTATTAAATAAAGTTATCGATCAAGCATATAAGTCTGGTTTAGTTTTACCAGATACAAGGACTACACCTTATATAAATACTATTCCTTCTGAAATTGAAGTTAAATCTCCAGGAGATCAAAATATTGAAAAAAAAATAAGAGCTTACATAAGATGGAATGCTGCTGCTATGGTAGTAAAAGCTAATAAAAAAAGTTCTGAATTAGGAGGTCACATTGGAACTTTTGCTTCTGCCGCAACTCTTTACGATGTAGGTATGAATCATTTTTGGAGAGCAAAAAATAATAAGTTTGGAGGAGATCTAATTTATTTTCAAGGCCACTCAGCTCCTGGTATGTATGCTCGTGCTTTTTTAGAAGGAAGATTAACATCAAAACAACTGGACGGTTTTAGACAAGAAGTTTCAGCAGGGGGTTTGTCTTCCTATCCTCATCCCTGGTTAATGCCTAACTTCTGGCAATTTCCAACAGTTTCAATGGGTCTTGGACCAATCATGGCAATTTATCAAGCAAGATTTCTAAAATATTTAATTAACAGAGGGTTAGTAAAAGATGAAGGAAGAAAAATTTGGGTCTTTTTGGGAGATGGAGAAATGGATGAACCTGAGTCACTTGGAGCAATCGGATTAGCAGCAAGAGAAAAACTAGATAATTTAATTTTTGTAATTAATTGTAATCTTCAAAGACTAGATGGTCCAGTAAGAGGAAATGGAAAAATTATTCAAGAACTTGAAGGGAGCTTTAGAGGTACAGGTTGGAATGTAATTAAAGTAATTTGGGGTTCATATTGGGATCAACTTTTAACTAAAGACAAAACTGGTCTGCTTGTTAAAAGAATGAATGAGTGTGTCGATGGAGAATATCAAGCTTTTAAAGCAAAAGGCGGGTCGTATGTTAGAGATAAATTTTTTGGAAAGTACCCTGAGTTAAGAGAGTTGGTGTCTACTATGACTGATAAAGATATTTGGAGATTAAATAGAGGAGGACACGATCCCCATAAAGTTTACGCAGCATATTATTCAGCAATGTTACATAAAGGTTCTCCTACGGTAATACTAGCAAAAACTATTAAAGGCTACGGGATGGGTAAATCCGGGGAAAGTATGAACACCACTCATCAACAAAAAAAACTCGATGAAAAAGATTTATTGTACTACAGAGATAGATTTGGTGTTCCTCTCACAGATAAACAAGTAAAAAATATTGAGTATTTCAAACCAAGTGAGGATTCAGAAGAAATAAAATATTTGAAAGATAAAAGATTAAAACTTGGTGGCTTTATTCCAGAAAGATCATCTTTCGCTAAAGCAATAAAAACACCTCCTAAAGATATTTTTGATACTTTCATGAAGTCCACAGGCGATAAAGAAATGTCCACAACTATGGCTCTTGTTAGAATGCTTACTGCTCTTCTAAGAGACAAAAATCTTTCACCTAGGTTAGTTCCTATCATTCCAGATGAAGCAAGAACTTTTGGTATGGAGGGTTTCTTTCAAAAAATTGGAATTTATGCTCACGAAGGTCAAAAATATGAACCAGTGGATTCTGAACAATTAAGTTCTTACAGAGAAGATAAAAGTGGTCAAGTATTAGAGGAAGGAATTACTGAGTCGGGTGCTATGTCATCTTGGATTGCAGCAGGAACTTCTTATACAAATCATGATTTAGAAATGATTCCAATTTATATTTTCTATTCTATGTTTGGTTTTCAAAGAATTGGAGATTTAGCTTGGGCTGCTGGAGATTCTCAGGCTAGAGGATTTTTAATTGGAGCTACAGCAGGTAGAACAACTTTAGCGGGTGAAGGATTGCAGCACCAAGATGGTCATAGCCATTTGTTAGCTTCTAACATTCCTAATTGTGTTAGTTACGATCCAACTTTTGCTTACGAAATGGCTGTTATTCTAAGAGACGGAATTAAAAGAATGCATGAGAAAAAAGAGAATATTTTTTATTACATTACAGCAATGAATGAAAATTATTCCCATCCAGAGAAACCGAAAGGGTGTGATGAAGGAATTATCAAAGGAATGTATTTATTTCAAGAAAACAATAACAAAGGAAAGACAAAAGTTCAATTATTAGGATCAGGAACAATTTTAAGAGAAATTGTATCTGCTGCAAAAATTTTATCAAAGGATTACGGAATTGACTCTGACGTTTGGAGTGTAACAAGTTTTAATGAACTACGAAGAGATGGAATGGAAAATGAAAGATGGAATTTATTAAATCCTGATGCAAAAAGAAAAATTTCTTACGTCCAAAAATGCTTAGATAAAAGAGATGGACCTATTATCGCTGCATCAGATTATACAAGATCTTTTACAGATCAAATAAGACCCTACACTGAAAAATCA
>CABYKW010000014.1 GCA_902519635.1 uncultured Pelagibacteraceae bacterium | reverse complement strand
ACCAGTAAAACCATTTCTTATCTGTGAAAAAACTACGCCACATAATTAATCCTTTAGAAAATTGTCTGCATAAGATTTGATCACAAATTCCTTTTGTTTGGGTTCAATAACAGTATAGGAAATATTATTATTTTTTGCATATTCTATGGCTTTTTCTTTTGAGGAAAATTTTAATATTACTTCACCAAGTGTATCTGTGGAACTTTCCCAGCCCATTAATGGATTCAATTGAGTATCTTTAGTTAAAAATTCTAAAACCCATTTTTTAAGCTTTCCTCGACCAGACTGCATTGCGGTTTTAGTTGGTATGTAAATTTTAGCTTTTTTCATAATTATATAATAGGTAAATTACAAATTTCACCTGATATTAGTTTATTATTTATTTTTAATTGAAATTTCTCAGAAATATTACAAAAATCTTTTTTAATCATAGCAATTCCAACTATTTTTTTAAATTTTGGTGAGTAAGCAGCTGATCTTAGTTGACCTATTACATCATTTTTTAAATTCAGTATTGGAATGCCTTGTGACACATCAATAAATTTTGAGTCAATTTTTACTCCCATGATTTTATTTTTAATTCCTTTCTCCTTTATCTTTTTTAAATTTTCTTTTCCTAAAAAAAATATATCTGAATTTAAATCTACATACTTGTCAAAACCACATTCAAAAGGATTATTAAAAATGTCCATATCACTTCCATATGATAATAATCCCCCTTCTATTCTTTCTGGATGATTAGGTGTCCCAGGTTTTAAATTAAATTCTTTACCGATTTTAAAAAAATAATCATATAATTCCAAGGCACCATCTATATTGTCAGTATGAATCTCGAAACCACCTTGTTTAGAAAATCCTGATTTAGAAATTAAGTATTTCCTTTTATTAAATGTAAAATAATCAAATTTAAAGAATTTTAAATTCATAATATCTTTTCCAAAAACTTTTTCCATTATTTTTACAGACTTTGGTCCTTGAATAGCTAGTGTATCTACTTTTGCTTCAAAAATATTTACTTCAAATTTTTTTACAGAAGCTATTCCTTTAGCAAATAAAAGCACATCCGAGTCTGCTATACAAACTCTCCATTTATTTTCTTCTAATTTATAAACTAAAGGATCATTTATAATTCCACCATCAGAATCTACTAGAGGTGCATAGTAACAACTACCAATTTTTGAACTGGACAGGTTTCTACAAGTCATCAATTGAATTAATTCTGAAGAATCTTTTCCTGAAATTTCAATTTCTCTTTGTACTGAAACATCCCAGATTTGAACATGTTCCTTTAAATGATTGTATTCTTCTTCAGGTGATGAAAATGTAGTTGGTAATAGCATATGATTATAAACAGTAAAACTTTTTACTCCTTGCTTTTCTAGCCTTGAAGTAAAAGGTGTTCCTCTCAATCTCCTAGATCTCGTTATAAAAGTTTTCATTTTTTTAAAAATTCTGAAATTTTTTCTCTCATTTCAAATGCATTTTCTAAAATTATCATATGACCACAATTTTTGATTATATGTATTTTTGAATCAGGAATTAATCCTGCAAATTCTTTTCCTTTTTCGATTTTAATCATTTTATCTAATTCTCCGAAAATAAAAAAAGTAGAGCAATTTATTTTTTTTACAGCATTTACTCCATTTTTATAATTGTTACATGCAATTAAATCTACTGCTAAAACCTCTCTTACTTCTCTAGATGAGTTTAAGATCTTTTGTAAAGGATTTCCTCCAATAAATTGTTTAGATTTTCCATAACCCCATTTCATCATTAGATTTAGGGACTCCATATCACCTGAGTAAGCTAAATCAATAAGACTTTTGTTCACCGGAATTTCATAAGAACCTGCAACAAAAATAATATTATTTACTTTTTCAGGGTATCTGTTCGTATATTCTAAAGCCACTAAGCATCCCTGAGAATGTCCTACTAATGAAAGATTTTTCACTCCTATTTTATTTACTACTTTTTCCAACCACACAGCCATTTCTTCTATTGATTTTAAACTTTGACCCTCTGAATTACCATGTCCTGGAAAATCCAATGCGAAAACATTGAAATTTTGATCTGACAAATACTGAGTCGTTAAAGACCAAACCACATGAGATTGGCCGCTACCATGTAATAATAATACTGAGTGTTTATTAGAATCAAAAGTTGTTCCGGTGTCCATTAAAAAAACTTCATTATTATCAATTAAAAGATTCAATTTAAGTCCTAATTTATATTTATTGATTACTATTTATCTTGCCAGTTGGGTTTACGTTTTTTTATGAAAGCATCTATTCCTTCTTCGGCATCAAGTTTTAACATATTTTCTACCATTACGTTTGAAGCATAATCATATGCTTCGGATAAAGTCATATCAATTTGTTTGTAAAATGCTTCTTTGCCGATCTTTAAAGTAATAGAAGATTTTTTTGATATTTTTTGAGCTGCTAATAATGTTTCTTTTTTTAATGAAGAATTTTCTACAGCTTTATTAATTAAACCAATTTTTTCCGCTTTGTCTGCAGATATCAAATCACCAGTTAAAAGCATCTCCATTGAATGTTTGTTAGATATGTTTCTTGATACAGCTACCATCGGGGTAGAACAAAATAAACCAATATTTACTCCTGGTGTAGCAAAAGTAGAAGCTTTACTTGCATAAGCTAGGTCGCAACTAGCAACTAATTGGCATCCAGCAGCAGTAGCAGTGCCGTTAACTTCTGCAATAACAGGCTTAGGATTATTTACTATTGTTTGCATTAAATTTGAACATTTGTTCATCACAGTCATAAAATAATTTTTTCCTTTATCAGGATTTTGACGTCCTTGTGTTAATTCTTTTAAGTCATGACCCGATGAAAATGTTGGACCTTCTGCAGAAATAATGACTACTCTTATTTTTTTATTACTAATTGACTCATCTAAGGCTGCTTGAATATTTAACATCATTTCTTCAGATAAAGCATTATGATTATTTTGATTATTAAGAGTGAGACGAAAAATTCCATCTTGATCTATTGCAGTTTTTAAAATTTCATTATTTCTTACAACATTCATAAAAAATTAATTAATTAAGACCTTTACTTCGTCGGACAAAGAATTTGCGATGAAGCAGTATCTGTGAGCTCTATCTTGAATTTTTTTCATTTCATTGGCATCAACAGAAAATTTGTTAGAAAATTCAATTTTAGGGTTTAATTCTAACTTAGTCACTGACATTTGTCCTTTTGAGTTTTTACCTAGAGTAGCTATTGCTTCATCTTTATAGCTAATAACTGGCCATTTCATTTTTGCTGCTAATGCTAAAAAAGTCATCATATGACAACTACTTAATGAAGCCGCCAGAGTTTGTTCGGGATTGCTATTTATTTCATTTCCACGCCAATCTGGAGCTGAATCACCAGTAATTTTAATTTTAGGTGTAAAAATAATTTCGTGAACATTAGAATAATTTTCTGGGGTCATTTTGCCATCTCCTAATTTCCAGGTTAAACCTATCGATATTTTTGACATATATTTATTCTAAATTTTTTGCTTTTTTTCTTAATTCAAATTTTTGAATTTTTCCAGTTGAAGTTTTTGGAAGATCACAAAATTCAACTTTTTTTGGTACTTTAAATCCTGCTAAAGTTTCTTTACAAAAATCAATAAGTTCTTTTTCATTAACAGGTTTATCTTTCACCATTTCTATAAAAGCACATGGTACTTCACCCCACTTTTCGTCTGGTTTGGCTACTACTGCTGCAATAGATACTGAAGGATGTTTTGAAAGAGTATTCTCAATTTCTATTGAAGATATATTTTCCCCTCCTGATATTATTATGTCTTTTGATCTATCTTGTATTTTTACATATCCATCGGGATGCATAACTGCTAAATCTCCAGTATGAAACCAGCCTCCACTCATTGCTTTTTCAGTTGCATCTTTATCTTTGAAATAACCTTTCATTACTATATTTCCTCTTATCATTATCTCGCCTATTGTTTTTCCATCTTTTGGAACTTCTTTCATTGATTTGGGATCCATGATAGCTACTCCTTCTGTGTTAGGGTATCTAACTCCTTGACGAGCTTTAATCTCATTCTGTTTATCCTCGTTAAGTTCATTCCAAGACTCATTCCAAGCACATTGAGTAACATGACCATATGTTTCAGTTAAACCATAAACATGCATTACTTCGAAGCCAAGGCTTTTCATCTTTTTAAAAATTATACTTGGTGGAGGTGCTCCAGCTGTTAAAACATAAACTTTGTGTTTTAATTTTCTCCTGTCTTTTTCTGGTGAGCCAGTAATCATATTTAAAACAATTGGCGCTCCTCCAAAATGTGTTATTTCGTATTTTTCTATTAATTCGAAAATTTTTTTAATATCTATATTTCTTAAGCAAATTGTACGTCCTATTAGCATAGGGACTGTCCAAGGATATCCCCAACCATTGCAATGAAACATTGGGACAATAGTTAAAAAATTTAGTCTATTAGGCATATTCCATGCTGCGGCACTTCCTGTTGACATTAAGTAAGATCCTCTATGGTGATATACAACACCTTTAGGGTTACCGGTCGTTCCGGAAGTGTAGCTTAAAGATAATGCTTGCCATTCATCATCGGGCATTTTCCAATCATAATTTTCATCACCTGTGTTTAAAAATTCTTCATATTCTAAGTCCCCTATTTTTTCCAATTTAGATTGATCAGCAAATTTGTCATTAATATCTATAATAATAATTTTTCTTTTTATAGAACTTAAAGCTTTTTTAACTTCAGTATGAAGCTGCCGATCGACTACTAAAACTTTAGCTTCTCCATGATTCAAAATATAGGAAATAGTCTTCGCATCTAATCGAATATTTATAGTATTTAAAACTGCACCAGTCATAGGAACTGAATAATGTGCTTCAAAAATTTCAGGGGTATTAAATGCTAAAAAAGAAACTGTATCACCTTTTTTGACTCCAATTTTTGTTAAGGCACTAGCAAATTTTACGCATCTTTTATACACATCTATCCAAGTATATTTCCGATCTTCATAAATAATAGCTTCATAATTAGGATATATATCTTTCGCTCTTTTTAAAAATGTAAGTGGAGTTAAAGGAACGAAATTAGCTTTATTTTTATCTAAATTTTTTTCGTATACACTCATTATTAATGAAATTTAGCTTTCATAATACTATCGCTACCCGTGATAGCTGATTGATAATGACTATCAATTCTTGGAAATACCTTATCGAAAAAGTATTTTGCTGTATTAATTTTTTCATAATAAAAATCTTTATTTTTATTTGAATTTTCCAAACTAATTTTTGTCATTTTTAACCATGAAAAACCTAAAGAAACATAACCAAGAACTTTTAAAAAATCGTTACAAGCAGCACTTACATCATCTTTTTCAACTTTTATTTTTTCTTCTAGCCATTTAGCAAAATTTAATAAAATAATTATTTTTTTTTCAAGAACATCAATAAGTTTTTTTAATTCAGGGTTATCGCTATTACTTTTAATTTCACTTCTTATTAAAGTAACAAATTTATCCAAAATTTTATTTGTTAAGACTTTTCTAAAAACTAAGTCAATTGCTTGAACTGAATTTGTTCCCTCATAAATAGGTGTAATTCTATTATCTCGATATAACTGTTCAATACCTTGATCTCTTGTATAACCATAGCCGCCAAAGACCTGGATTGCTTCATTTGTAATTTCCATTCCCATATCTGAAAAAAAAGATTTAACTACAGGTGTCATTAAAGAGACCATTTCATCTGCTTCTTTCCTTATTTCTTCGTTAGAATGATTTAAACTTACATCTACTTGCTGAGATAACCAAAAAGCCAATGATCGTTGACCTTCGATTATTGATTTCATGTTCATCAAACTTCTTCTTATATCAGCATGTTTTATTATTAAATCAGTTTCATTATTTTTATTATCATTTGATTTTCCTTGTTTTCTCTCTTTTGAATAAGCTAAAGAATTTTGATAAGCGGTTTCTGCAATACCTAAACCTTGTATACCTACAATAATTCTCTCTAGGTTCATCATAGTAAACATTGAACTTAAACCCTTATTTTCTTTTCCAATTAAATATCCCTTGGCATTATCAAAATTTAATACACAAGTAGGTGAACCTTTAATGCCCATTTTAGTTTCAATAGACAAAGTGCTAACTCCATTTCTCGAACCTATAGAGCCATTTTCATTAACATTAAATTTTGGCACTAAAAATAAACTAATACCTTTTGTTCCGGGAGGTGCACCAGGTATTTTAGCTAAAACTAGATGTATTATATTTTCTGTTAAATCATGATCACCAGATGTAATAAATATTTTTTGACCAGTTAAAGAAAAAGATCCATCATCATTTTTAATAGCCTTTGTCTTTATTAATCCTAAATCGGTTCCACATTGTGACTCAGTCAAGCACATTGTTCCGCTCCATTTACCTTCTACGATTTTAGGAAGGAATTTATCTTTAATTTTTTGATCAGCGTGATGTAGAATACAATTGTATGCACCAATACTTAATTCACTGTATAATTTAAAAGACAAACTTGCTGAAGACAACATCTCTTCAAAAAAAGTACTTACAGTTTTTGGCATACCCTGACCACCATATTTTGGATCGCAAGAAAGTGATGTCCAACCATCAGTTATAAATTTTTTATAGGCATCTTTGTAACCTGGAGGAGATCTTACAATGCCATTTTCATAAACACACGGGCTATCATCTCCAATTTTGGCTAAAGGATGAACAATTTCTTGATTAATTTTAGCTGCTTGATCTAATATGTCTTTTACTAAATCTGAATTAATTTCTTTAAATTTATCTATTTCTTTATAATTTTTATTATCTTTAAGATTATCAAAAAGAAACATCATATCTTCAACTGGAGCATTATATATAGTCATTTAATTAACTAATGGTTTTCCTGTTTTTAATGTGTGTGCAATTCTGTCTTGAGTTTTTTTATTTTCGATTAATTTCATAAAACTATTCAATTCTAATTTATACATTTGATCTTCTGTAACCTCTTTGCTTAAATCTGTATCTCCACCACTTAAAACATATGCTAATTCTTTACCAACTTCCATACCGTGATCTAGAATCTTTTTATCATTATATAATGCTTCAAGTATTTTGTGCATTTTTTCTCTGGCATTTTTACCTGATAGTTTAAATTTACATTCTTTAGTAGGAGACATTTCTAGGTCTTTATTGAGTAATTGTCTTGCTGCAGGCAATAACTCGTTTCTATTAATTATAACGTTATGATTTTTGTCTAAAAATAACAAAGGTTTTGCTTCTTGTGGTGAAGAGGCAGTTTTAGCATAACCAATTATATCGAAAACTTTTAATGAAGCATAATCTGGATCTGTTTTAGATTCATTTGTTTGAGACCATCTCCAAAGCAATTCTTTACAACCTCCACCAGCAGGAACTAGACCAACAATAGTTTCAACCAAACCCATTACAATATTAGTATGTGTGACTACAAAATTACTTTGTAATACAACTTCTTCCCCTCCTCCCAAAGCGAGACCTGATGGAGCGGATATGACTGGGTGTTTACAATATTTAAGATGCTTACAAGTTTCTTGAAAATATTTAATGAATTTTTCTACAGACTTCAAATCATTATTCTTAATAAATTCCATTACATAATTGAGGTTAACCCCTGCAGAAAATTGCATACTTTCATTTATAATAATTAGAGGTTTATCTGTGGCTCTTTTTAAAGCATCCATGGAATTATTATCCAAGGCGTTGGCTTTTGTATTAAATTCAACAATGTTAAAGTCTTGAAATCTAAATATTTCTGCAGAATCATTCTTGTCTAATTTAATAGCTGCTTTTTTAATCTTACCAAGAGTCTGTAAATCTGTATATTTTTGTCTTTCGTCATAAAAATTTTCTACTTTTTTTTCTTTAAGATTCTTTAAAAATTCGTTGTTATTAATATTTTCAAGTTTTGAAAAGAAATTTTTTAATCCTATAGACTCGAGCATTTCAAATGGACCCATAGACCAATTAAATCCAAGTCTTAATGCCTCATCTATGTCATTGTATTCATCAGTTATTGCTGGAACTAAAGAAGATGAGTACAAGATAATCTTAGATATTACCGACCATGCATATTTACCATACTTATCATTTCTATTAATTAATTCTAAAAGATTTATTTTATCAATTTTTAAATCTATCTTCTTTACAGGAAAATATTCATTTTTTTTTAAGTCGAGAGCTTCTAGAGTTTTTTTATTTTCTGATTTGTTGATTCTATAGAAACCGCCCTTACCTTTTCTTCCGGTATATCCTGTTTCAATTAACGTTTTTATAACAGGTAAACCAGAAACAACTTTTTGAAAATCATCTTCTAATGATAGTTCCTTTTTAAAGCTTTTAAGAACATCTGACATTAGATCAATGCCAATTAAATCATATAATGCAAAAACACCAGTCTTAGGTATACCCATAGGTCTTCCAAATACAGCATCAGCTTCCTCTACAGATAGATCCATATTCACAGCTTCAGTCATTGCTACCTGCATAGCAAAAACTCCAATTCTGTTTCCTAAAAAACCAGGTGTGTCACCACAAACTATTACACCTTTACCTAATTTTTTTTCACAAAAATTTTTTAAGGAATTAATTTTATTAGAATCATTTGAATTATCTCTAACTATTTCAAGCAACCCCATATATCTTACTGGATTAAAAAAATGTGTTATACAAAAATCTTTTTTGTCTTCCAAATTAGATTTCTCTGATAGAACTTTTAAAGGAATTGTAGACGTATTGGATGAAACTATTGAATTTTTTTTTCTTATATCAAAAATCTTTTTATAAATATCATGTTTAATTTCAATTCGTTCTACAACTGCTTCTATTATCCAATCTGCATCGGAAACATTACCAAAATCTTCAGTAATATTGCCAACCTTCAAACTTTTAATTTTGTCTTTTTCAAATAATAAGGGTGGTCTAGATTTTAAAATTCTTTCTTTTGCTTTTTCTGCAATTTCAGTTTTTAAATCTAATAATACTACTGGTATATCAGCATTACATAAATGAGCAGCAATTCCACTACCCATTGTTCCAGAACCTATAACAACTACTTTGTTAATATTCATAATGAATGGTCGGGGCGGCAGGATTTGAACCTGCGACCCTCTGGTCCCAAACCAGATGCGCTACCAGGCTGCGCTACGCCCCGAACGACTTTTTTTATAGGTTAATTATGCCTTTTTGGCAATTGAAAGATAGTCTCTATAGAAGTAAATAATACCTATGATTCAACACATTACAAAACCTTTTAAATATTTTTTCAAATTAGAAGCAGCTTCAGGATTAATTTTACTTTTTGCTGCTATTCTTGCACTAATAATTAGTAATGGATCTTTAAGCGATTTATATTTTTCTACATTAGAAAAATACATAACATTAGGAACTAAAGAATTTGGATTAAAACTAAGTGTCATTCATTGGATTAACGATGTTTTAATGGCTATATTTTTCTTTTTCGTTTCACTAGAAATTAAGAGAGAATTTTTACAGGGAGAGCTTTCAAACCCAAAACAGGCTTTATTACCAATTATAGGAGCAGTAGGAGGTATGGCTGTGCCTGCTTTGTTTTATATTATAGTAAATTACTCTGATAGCGCCACACTTAATGGTTGGGCTATACCTTCAGCTACAGATATTGCTTTTTCTTTAGGTGTTCTGTCTTTGTTGGGCAAAAGAGTTCCGGTTTCTTTAAAAGTTTTTTTAACAGCATTAGCAATAATAGATGACTTAGGGGCTATTGTTATCATAGCTTTCTTCTATTCAGGTAACATTGAAATAAAATATTTGATTTTAATGTTAGTTGCTGTGATTATTTTGATTGGATTAAATAAATTCAAATTCAAAAACTTTTTACCTTATTTAATTGTTGGAATTTTTCTATGGGATTTTACACATCAATCAGGTGTGCATGCAACAATAGCTGGTGTTTTATTAGCACTAACAATACCTCATAATATTAAAAATAATAAAGAGTCATTATTATTGAAATTAGAACATGGTCTTTCTCCATATGTAGCATTTGGAATAATGCCTCTCTTTGCTTTTGCAAATGCAGGCGTATCTTTGGATGGGTTAACTTTTGCAACGCTTTTAAATCCAGTTCCACTAGGTATTGTTCTTGGTTTATTTTTTGGAAAACAAATTGGTGTTTTTGTTCTTTCTTATATTTCAGTAAAACTTAAACTAGCTGACAAACCAAGTAACTCAACTTGGCCAGCATTTTATGCAGTATCAATTTTAACTGGTATTGGATTTACAATGAGTCTTTTTGTAGGAAACTTAGCATTTGCCAATAATATGGAATATATGGACGGAGTCAAAATAGGTGTTTTAACGGGTTCTCTGCTTTCAACGCTTTTTGGATACTTCTTGTTACTTCTTTTTTCTAAAAAATGATCAATCAAAAAATTTTAAAAATTGCATCTTATACAAATAATGAAGGTTTAAAAAATAAATTTACTCACAAATCATTTGTTAAAAATTCTTTATGTGGAGACTTTATAAAAACTGAGTTTATTGCCAATAAATTAAAAATTAAATCAATGAGGTATGAAACTGAGTCTTGTATTTTATGTGAAGCCTCGGCTAGTTTATTTTCTAGAAAAATAAAAAATTATAAAATTCTTGAATTAACAGAAGAAATTAAAAAATTAAAAAAATTTAAAAAAAATGGAATTTGTAAATTTCCAAGAAAATTAAGTGAATTTAGTGAGCTAATTAATACAAATAATAAAAATAGATTTAATTGTGTCATATTGCCTATGGAGGCATTTCTAAAAGCTTTTAAAATAAATTTATGATAAAAAAATTTTTATTTTTTATATTTATGTTTGGATTCTTTACCAATCTATCTGCAAACTATTCAAATCTTGTGTATGATTATACATTCGAGGGAATCGATGGAAACAAGATTAAACTAGATCAATTTAAAGAAAAAATAATAATAGTTGTAAATGTTGCTAGTAGATGTGGATATACAAAACAATACGATGATCTACAAAAATTATGGACAGAATATAAAGAAAAAGATTTAGTAGTAATAGGCGTTCCCAGCAACAACTTTAAGCAAGAACCTGCGTCTAATAAAGAAATAAAAGATTTTTGTGAAACCAACTTTGGTATCAATTTTCCTATGACTACAAAAACAAACGTTATAGGAAAAGATGCACATCCTTTTTATAAATGGGCTAAAAAAAATCATGGTATTAGCGCTATACCAAAATGGAACTTTCACAAAATTATTATTGGAAAAAAAGGAAAGGTAATTAATACTTTTGCTTCATTTACAAAACCTACCTCAAAAAAGTTTATTAAAACTATTGAATTAGAAATTAAAAATTAAAACTAAGACCGTCATACGCAGGTACTATATTTTTTGGTAATCTTTTCTTAAGAGTTTTGTAATCTAAATCAGTATGTAAATTTGTTAAGATAGTTTTTTTTGGTCTTACCAATTTAATTAAATTTAAAGCATCATCATAATTAAAATGAGAAGGATGTTTTTCCATTTTAAGACAATCTATAATTAAAAAGTCCAATTTATATAAATATTTTAAAGATTTTTTAGGTATTTTGTTACAATCACTAATATAGGCAATTTTGTTAAATAGATAACCTGTGGCTTTAATCATGCCATGTATTACATCGAATGATTTAACTTTCAATTTTTTTTTTTTAATTTTTATTATAAAGTTGTCTTTTATAATTCTTGAGGTCATGATTGGTTGGTATCCATATCTAGGTTTAAAACAAAAAGTATATTTATTAATCAAGGCATTAATAGTCCTTTTGCTTCCATAAACAGGAATTTTTTTTTTATTTTTCCAAAAAAAGGGACGCATTTCAAAAATACCTGAAGTTTGATCTGCATGTTCGTGGGTAAACATAATGGCATCTAATGATTGTATTTTGTTTTTAAGAAATTGATATTTAATATCTGGTGAAGTATCTATCAATAATGATAAACCTTTATAATAAATATGAGCACAACATCTTGTTCTTATATTTTTAAAATCTTTTTTTAATTTTCCAGTGTAATTTGTAATCCATGGACTACCTAAAGAACTTCCACAGCCTAGTATAGTAAATTTATTTTTCAAATTAATTTACCAAATAATTTAAAAAAATTTTTAGTTGTTTTTTCCGAAAAATTCTCAAAAGAAAGTTTTTTTAATTCAGATAAAAATTTAACAGTATGAATAATATAGCTTGGTTCGTTTGGTTTTCCACGTAATGGTTCAGGTGCCAAATATGGCGAATCCGTCTCAACTAATAATCTATCAATAGGAATTTCTTTAAATGTGTTTGCTAGATCGAGTGATTTTTTAAAAGTTACTACACCACTTGCAGAAATATATGCACCTAAATCTAACAATTTGAATGCAAAATCTTTTGAGCCGGTGAAACAATGAATTAATATTTTAAGATTATTTTGTTTAACTGCTTTTTGTAATATTTTAAATGTTTCATTCTCAGCTGATCTAGTATGAACTATGATTGGTAAATTGGTTTTTTGTGATGCTTCAATATGTTCTAAAAATAAATTTATTTGATCTTTTTTTTCAGAGTGATTGTAATAAAAATCTAAACCACTCTCTCCTATTCCTATAATTTTCTTATTCATTTTTATTTTTTGAACTATATTTTCAGCTTTAATATCTTTATGTTTTCTTGCTTCATGAGGATGAATCCCATAAGAACCATAAACACATTTATGATTATCTAAAATTTTTAAAATGTTATTAAAACTCTTATCTTCTGTAGATATTGTTAACAAATAATCTACTCCATCATTATTTGCACGCTTTATTGTCTCACTCAATGAGGAAGACATGGGTTCATAGGTAAGGTGGCAGTGAGAATCAATTATCATTTTCTACTTTATTAAATAAAATATCTAAATTTTTCAATTCTTTTGAATGATTAAAGCATTTTAAGTTATTTATATGATCTAATGATATTTTTTCTATTTCAATATTCATGGTTTCCAATACTTTTCCTGTAGATAAAGGAATTATTGAATGTAATAAAATACTAATATTCTTAATCTGTTCACACACAGTGAATAATATATTTTCCATTCTTTTAGTGTCCTTTTTCTTTAAACTCCATGGTTCTGAATCATTAAAATATTTATTTGCATCAAAAGAGTAATCTACTACCTCTTTTATAAATTCATTTAGATTTTGATTATTCACTAAGGCAATTAAATTCGGAACATTTTTCTTTAATTGATTTAATAATTTATTATCTGCCTCAGATAAATTTGTAGGTTTTGGAATTTTATTTGAACAGTTTTTTTTGATAAAAGAAAAGACTCTTTGACATAGATTTCCATAATTATTCGCTAAATCATTATTAATGCAATTTTTAAGATTTTCCATGGATATGCTTCCATCATTTCCTAAGGAGACTTCTTTAATCAAATAATATCTCAATTGATCTACCCCATAAGTTTTAATTATTTCTATTGGGTCTAATATATTGCCAAGTGATTTGGACATTTTTTTATCATCTGAAAGTATCCAACCATGACCAAAAACTCTTTTTGGAGGTTGGAGTTTAGCGGCTAAAAGAAAAGCTGGCCAATAAATTGCATGAAATCTTAAAATATCCTTTCCAATTATATGAACATCAGCTGGCCAAAATTTTTTATATTTTATGTCGTCTGTATTGGGAAAATTTAATGCACTTAGATAGTTTGTTAATGCATCTAACCAAACATAGATAACATGCTTGCTGTTTTTCGGAACCGGTATACCCCATGTAAAAGAAGTTCTGCTGACAGACAAATCATTTAAACCTTTTTTAACAAAATTGATAACCTCATTTTTTCTAGACTTCGGTAAAATAAAATCCTCATTTTCATTATAGAATTTTAATAATTTTGTAGACCAAGCCGACAATTTAAAAAAAAATGAGTCTTCCTCTACCCAGTCTACGGTGGAACCAGATGTTTTTGCTACTTTTTTTCCATTGATTTCTTCTATTTCATCTTCATCATAATATGCCTCATCTGAAACAGAATACCATCCACTATACTTATCTAAATAAATATCACCGGATTCTACAAGTCTATTCCAAATTTCTTTGACAGAATCATAGTGCCTTTTCTCTGTGGTTCGAATAAAATCATCGTTAGATAGATTTAAAATCTTTGTTAGATCTCTAAAATTTTCTGACAATTCATCGCAAAATATTTTTGGTTTTTTTTTATTTTTTTCAGCTTCTCGTTGTATCTTTAATCCATGTTCATCCGTTCCAGTTAAAAATAAAACGTTATATCCTTCTAATCTTTTAAAACGTGCAAATATATCTGCAACTATACTTGAATAAGCATGTCCCATATGTGGTTTACCCGAAGGATAATAAATTGGAGTTGTTATATAAAAATTTTTATCCATTAGATAATTTATTATTTATAGCATTAATTAACGAATTTTGATTTAAATTATATATAAGAAATTTATTAATATTATTAATCACAAAAGATTTTTTTTCAACTACCTTTTCAAGGCTCTCGATTCTTTTTTTGTTAATATTATAAAAGTAATAATCTGTTAAAAATAAAATCATATTTATCAAATATATATTTCGATTTTTTTTATATAAATTAAGTAATATTTCTAAATTTTGTAAGAAATTTTCATCAATATTTATTTTATGATCTTTACATATTCCATTAAATAATAAAAAATTTCCTGGAGTTAAATTTAAAAA
>CABYKW010000013.1 GCA_902519635.1 uncultured Pelagibacteraceae bacterium | reverse complement strand
AGAAGAATTTGGTTCTGAAATATCAGATAGTGAAGCCGAAAAAATTTTAACTGTCGGAGATGCTATTAAATTTATTGAAAGCAAGACTAATCAATAAATCTTTACATTTCTTCAGACTATTATGAGTTATGATTCAAATAATATCATGGTAATCTTATCATCTCCTTCTGGAGCTGGCAAAACAACGATAACAAAGAAAATTCAACAAAAATATCAATCATTCAAAATATCAGTTTCTCACACAACTCGTAAACCTCGACCTAACGAAGTAGACGGCGTTGATTATCATTTTATTTCTCATGAAAAATTTAAAAAATACATAAGCGATGGAAAATTTTATGAGTATGCAAAAATATTTGATAACTACTATGGAACCTCTAAAAAAACAGTGGACGAAACAATTAAAAAAAACGATATAATTTTTGATATTGATTGGCAAGGAACTCAACAATTATCTAAATTCAAAAATTTAAAACTAATAAAAATTTATTTGATACCTCCAAATAAAGAAGAGTTGAAAAAAAGATTAACAAAAAGAAACCAAGACTCCCCAGAAGAAGTGGAACGAAGATTTAAAGCCTACGATAAGGATATCCAACATTGGAAAGACTACGATTATATTATAATAAACGAAAATCTTGAAAATTGTTATAAGCAAATTGAGAATATTATTTCAATAAATAAGAATAAATTGTCTATAATTTCTCAAACAACTCAGTAATTTCATAATATTTTTCTGGTTTAAGATTTGAAGGTCTTGATTTTAAATTTAAATCTTTAATTAAATCTAACTTTTCTTTATTAAAAATTTTCTTTATTTTCTTATTAATCATTTTTCGTTTACCTGAAAAAAAAATATTAGTAATTTTTTCCAAGTTTTCTATTTTTTTAATATCAATAGAGATATTTTTTTTTGGTTTAAAAAATAAAACACTTGATTCTACTTTTGGTTTTGGAAAAAAACAATTAGGAGATATGGTAAATTTTTTTAAAATATTTAATCTATAATTTGCTAAAATAGATAATCTTCCATATTTAGATGTATTATAATTCCCAATTATTCTTTCAGCCATCTCTTTTTGGAACATAAAAATTACACTATTGTATTTAGGAGGCCAAATTTTAAATTTAATTATTTTAACAAGAATTTGAGAGGAGATGTTGTACGGTAAATTTCCAAAAATAATAGTATTTTTTTTTAATTTCTTTTCAATATCAAATTCAAGACAATCTTTGTTATAAATCTTTACATTTTTATAATTATTATATTTTAATTTTAATTCTTCATAAATTAAAGTATCTTTTTCAATAAGTATGAGTGATTTAGGTTTATTTTTTAAAATTTCATCTGTAAGAGCACCTCTACCTGGACCAATTTCTAAAATATTTTTATTAAAAATACTTGTTAAATTAATTATCTTTTTTACGATATTAGGGTCTATTAAAAAATTTTGTCCTAAAGACTTTTTAGCATATCTCATTGATTTATATTGTTAATAAATTTTATACATTGAAGTAAGCTAATGTAATTACCTTTATTTTTTCCAATTAAATCAACCGCTGGGCCGTGATCAGGAGATACACGTAAATAATTTAAGCCCAAAGTAATATTAATTGCATCAAAATGAAACAAGGTTTTAAAAGGAGCTATTACTTGATCATGATACATTCCTACAATTACATTATATTTTTTGTAATTATTAATAAATATTGTGTCAGCAACTAATGGACCCTTAATATTTAAGCCTGCTTTTTTTAGTCTTGAAATAGCAGGTATTATTTCATTAATTTCCTCAGATTTCTTACTCAGTTCCGCATTATGAGGATTTAACCCTAACATTCCTATTTTAGGTTTGATTTTAAATATTTTTCTAAATTCTTTATTTAATGTAGTTAATTTTTTTATTATTAAATCTGAAGTAATATTATTGGATACATTTTTAATATTTAAATGAGTAGTAAGTGGTACAACAGAAAATTTTTTATTGTGTATTAACATGACTTCAGAAGAATTTTTTATTTTACATTTAGAAGCAAAAAATTCCGTAACACCAATTTTTTTTGAAATTTTTATTAAATTCTTATTTATAGGACAATTTATAATTGCTTTGACTTTTTTACTATTTGCAAGCGAATGAGCTAAATTTAAACTTTGTATTACATATTTAGAGGAAGCTTTTATGCTTACTTTAAAAGGGTTTTTAAAAACAATGGGAATATCTAAAATTTTTAAATTAGTAGAATTAATACTATCTTCAATTTTATCTATTTTAATAAGCTTTGTTTTATATTTTAATTTTTTATATTGTCTATAAATCAAATTGTAATTAGCAATTAAATATATTCTTTTTTTAATTTTTTTATCTATCTTTTTCCATGCTTTATAGATTATTTCAGAATTAATACTATTAGGATCTCCAACAACAATGATGATTTTACTACTCATTGTATCTTATAAGAGTTGCATTTTTAATTTTTGATAGGTAGCTATTTGAGAATAAATTCAGTAGCTCGTTTCTTTTTTGTGAAATTATCTGATTTTTCATTTTTTTTAAATTTATATCACTAAAATTTATTTTTCTCTTATCTAATAATTTAATAAATGTTGCTGTTTCTGATTGAAATATTGGTTTAGATATATCCCCCAGTTTCATATTTTTTACAGTATTTAAAATTACACTTGATAATGCTTGAGAGGCAATCCAGCCTAGATTTCCACCATCTATTGCCGTTAAGGATGAACTATATTTTATTGCAGTATCTTCAAATCCTATTTCATTAATTTGATTCTTAATTTCTTCAATTTTTTTTCTATCATTAACATTATTTTCTAATAAGACCTCAATTTCTGCTAAATTGTATTCTTCAGCTTGTTTTTGTTTAGTAATTATTTGGTTTAATTCTTCTTCAATTTCCTTTTCATTAAATTTTAATTTATCTTGGTGAAAATTATAAATTAACTGTTGCCACGCATACTCTGTTTTTACACCTTCCTCAAAAAGCTGGAAACTTATATTTTTATCGGCAAAGATCTTTTTAAGTCCTTCTAAGTCAGTATTATAAGTAGAAGCAATTACATTTAAATAGTTTTCTACAGATCCTGGATTGTGCACAGTATTAAATTTTAATACCTCACCTTTTTTTAATTTCGAGTTTACTAAAAAACTCAAAGCTTCTTTTTTTGTGCTGTTCACATTACTTTGATTTAATTCTTTATTACTTAAAACTAAAATTGTCATAATTCTATTTTTTAATTCATATGAAGTAATAATTTGATTTCCGACATTCACTAAAATTTTGTTTTGAGTTGAAGCATAAGCAATATTTTTATTAAAAATAATAATGATAAAAAAAAATAATAAATATTTCATTAATTGAAAGAAGGAGAATTGATATTTCCAAATGGTGTTAATGTAATCTTAAACATCAATGAGTCTTCTGGCTCTAATTCAGAGTCATTATAAAACTCTCTTCTGTAAACTAATCCAGCTCTTAAACAATCATTAGTATATTCATAGCTCAAATTGTAATATTCTGCAGAATTTGTTATCAAGTTTCTTTTTGTTTCTGCAGAAAAAAGACCGTATTTATTTGGAGTAAAGTCTATTTTACCTCTGAAATATTCTTGATTACCTATGTGCTCTTTTTCCTCTAAATAAGCAATGTCAAATTTAATGGGATTAAAATCTAGACTGGCCCCAAGTTCATTATAATTAAGTTGTCCATAATTTTGATCTAAAGCAAAATCATAGCTTAATTTTACATTTTCGTTTATTTCTAATTTTGAATGCCCAATTACATCTGAAAATCTTTGATCTAAGCTGGATGAAGATGGCATGTCTTTATTTTCTTTTTCATTTATTATTTGAGCTATTGAAAAATCAAGTTTTTTATTGGATTCTTCTAACTCGTAATCAAATCCTAAAGTTGTACTTAATCCACTTTCAAAGTTCTTGTTTGTATTTAATCGATCTAAAGTGAACACATTTGAGTGATTTAATCTTGTTTTACCTCCTTCTGCCCTCATATGACCTGGGGCATATCTCAACAACATTTTAGGTGTCAAAAAACTCTTTGAATTTTCATTAATTTTTTTGAAAAGATTTACTTCACTTAAATAACCTATTGCCCCAAAGACCTCACTAGTAGTATCGGTTTTATAAATAGAAGTATTTTTTGCTTCATAATTCACATTTTTTAATTTTCCTAGCAAACGTCCTTTTAAACCAGACCGATAATTAGTTTGTTTATATTTCCAGTCAATATCGTTAATGAAGAATTTGGTAAATTTGTTAGTTTCATAGTTATGAAAAATTAAATTAGATTGTAAATCGGCATATCCATATTTATTACTGCTGAACAAATTTTTATCAAATATTATATCTGGTAAAATGTATTCATACTCATCACTAGTATCATTTACTGTTAAATCCTCATACGCACTTGCCTTAAGACCAAAAAAAAGATCTTCATTTTCGTGAGAAAAATTCAAAGAATTTTCTAATCTATCATTCTGGTAATCAACTAAGTCGTTTTTAATTTTATAAAGTTTGAGATACTTTTTGTTAGAAACTTTTTGTACCGACAATTTAAATTCATTATCCGATCCTTTTTTACCCTTAAATTTCTTAACAAATTGTGAAAAAAAATGTGCTTTGTTTCCACTTGTTTTAGTTTCACTTGTATTTTTATATCCTTCGGTAAATCCAACGTTCATAATTAAGTTAGACTCTTTAAATGCTTGACGGTACTCTCCAGAAAATAGTGGGTGTTCTGATGCGAACAATCTACTTTTTAAAGTAAAATCTTTATCTTTATCTAAATTCCAAAAATATGGAATTTCTAATCCAGCCCCTAAGTTTTTTGTATCTGAAAAAGATGGAGGTAAAAATCCTGATCTACGATCCACAGAAGGGTCAGGATGTGATAGTCTAGGTATATAAAAAATAGGCAAGTCATATACTTTGATTACCGCATTATCATAGTAGATAGTTTTTTTCTTTTGGTTATGTCTCATTTTACTAGCGTTTAATGACCAAGGAGGACACTTATCTTTTTCTCTATAATCGCATAAAGTAAAAGTGCTTTTAGTAAATTCACTGTTTTCACTATCAATTTTTACCGTATTAGCAAAAACACGAGGTTTGTTATTAATATCAATCTTAAAATCTTCATCATTTAGAAAAGCTTTTATATCTGCTCCAATGATTTCTCTTTTTTTTTCATCTATATATAATTGAGAAAAGTTATATGAGTTTTCGTTAGAGTCGATAATTTTGATATTACCAGTCGATTTAAAAAAATTATTTTCAGTAGAATATTCAAAATTTTCTAAATAAATATTATTATTTTCTAAATCTTTGATAGTAGCCTGTTCGTTAGATTTTATATATTTATTTTCATTATCGAATATTATGTTTGTTCCAGTAAGAAAGTAACCCTCAGAAGTTAGGATTGTAGTTTTACCTTTACTTTTTAAAAATTTAAGATCTTTTTCATATTCAGCATAATCTGATTTAAATACATTATTTTTATGATCCGTAGCTACAACATCACCTTTAAAAATAGTTAAACGACTCTTTTTATCTATAGAAATTTCAGATGACTCAATATTAAGATTTTCACCCATCAAAGGATGAAAAAAAAACATTGAAAGAATTATAACTAAAAATTTATTTTTCATTTATTTGCAAAATTCCTATTGAACTAAATAGACCAATTACAGCTACTGGAATCCAAGCTGCCAAGGATAAAGAAACCCTGTCAGTTTTTCCTAAAGCTAAAGATAAATCTTTAAAGTAGTAAACTGCGACACAAGCTATAAGACCGACAACTATAAATGTGAAATTATTTGATTGTTTTAGTGTATTCATGGTTAATATTGAAGCTAAAGCAGTCATCATAAACAAGAAGAATGGCAAAGATAACATTGAATTTAGATTTTGATCTAAATAGGCTTTATTGTAACCTTTATTTTGTAAATCTTTGTAGTTTAAAATTAAATCTAGAAAAGACATAGTATCAAAATTACGGAATAAATTATTAATTTTCTCATGGTCATATTTTGAGGTTATAGAATAATTATCTTTATAACTCTCTTCTGCCATACCTTTATCGAATTTAAAAATTATAACTTCTTTAAGTTCCCATTTATTTTGTGAGATATCTGCGGTTTTAGAATAAATTTTCCGAATAGGATTGTAATTTTTATCCAGATCAAAAATTGTAATTTCTTTAAGTAGGTTCTTTTTTATCTCATTTGCAGAAATAATACGGTGCCCAGAGTCTAAATCTTCTTTAGTCCAAAGCCCATTTTTGTTGATAGAAACTAAATGATCTATATCTTTTGAGTATCCAGATTTAGTTTTCTCATAATACTTAACCATAGTTGATGTAAAAGGATTTATTGTAAACAAAATTATCCAACCAAAAATAAAAGATGTTAAAGCTAATATAATAAAAATCTTAAAATTTGAATATCCAAATACTTTTAAAGTTAGTAGATCTCTACTATTTCTTAAATTTAACAGAAACCATAAGCTCGAAATAAAAATAATAAAGGGCAACATCTTTATCATTAAACTAGGTATAAATAATGCTGTAAGTGAAATTGGAATTAATATTGTTACGTTCAAATTTTTGAAAAATTCAATTTCTTCAAATAAATTTAAAATTATGCCAAAACAATAAAAAATCAATATGACTTTAAAAATAGCTTTAAAATAACCAGTTAACAAATATTGAGACAATACTTTAATCATTTTGATAAAATAGACTCCTTTGAAAATTTATAAATTAAAAATAAATAAATTGTAGGAACTAAAATTAATGGAGAAATAATAAATAAAATATTTATTATTTGTGAAATACCCGTAAATCGAACAATTAATTCAGCATATAGTAAAACTAAAAAGCTTAAACTAAAAATAGAATATTTATTTAAAAAATAACTTTTTTTTTCTTCAACTCTTATTATTAAAAAAGAACACAAAAGAGAAATTATTGGGATATAGAAAGGAAGAACAAATCTTCTATTTAGTACTGTCTTAATTTCTTTTTCAGCACTTTTTTTACAATTAAGAATCTTTTTTTCATAAGATTGAAAAATACATTGTAAAAGATCAAATGTGGGTGTTTCTTGCAATTTAGGAGTTTTAATAGTATCTGTTGAAAGATTTGTTAGATTTATATTAAGTTGTTCAAATTTTATTACATTATTTTTTAAATTTTCTTTTTGAGTTGCTATAATTTTTCCGTTAAATAATATTAATTTTTTTTCTCCTTTAATAATTCCATTTTGAGCAACGATGGTTGTTGAACTCTTATCAGTATTATCAGATGTTAAATTTTTTAATACATTTGACTCATCATGAATGAAAACATTCTCAATTTTATTATTTTTTTTCTTTTCTACAAAAAAAGTAAATCCTTGAAAAGAGTCACTAAATTGTTGAATTCTTATTGTGGGTAAAAAGGAATTAAAATTTTTATCATTTAGCAAGGTTCTAGATTTTTGTAATGCTGTTGGCGTTATAAAAGTAGAAAAAATCAAATATAAAAATAAAATGAATATAGAAACTATAAAGAAAAGATTCACTAGTGTTAATTTTTTTATTCCAGAAGTCCATAATATTGTAAATTCTTTTTCTTGAATTTTTTTTATAATAAAAATTATTAAAGCCAACAAAAAAGATAAAGGTATAAACTTTGTTAATATACCTAATAAATTTAATATGGAGTATTGAAAATATGTGGAAATAGAGTATCCACTTTCTACAATTAAATCTAAAAAATTTACCGCTCTTACAGTCCAAGCAATTATTGTTAATCCAAATAATATAACAAAAAATGTTTTGATTATTTCTTTGATAAAATTTAGATAAATTTTGTTTTGTAGCATTGCAATTTAATGTATATAAATAAAGCAACCTTAGAGAAAATTCAATCTATGGTTTAACTATGATCGATTTCCCATTGAAATCTGATATATTTGAACATATATAGCACTCTACTCGATAGGAGCTTATTAAAAAACTATGTCTATTAAAATTAATTATTCAAACAAAACTTACAGCAAGACCTCTGCTAATTTAGTTTTATTTTCTAATGAGAAATTCAATATCAATGGTCTTAAAAAATATCTTTCTAATTCAGAATTTTCTTACATAAATGATTTACTAAAAACAAGTGATTTGAAAAAAAAATTATTTGTTTTTGAATTAACCTCAAAAAAAAAGATAGTTTTAATATCTATTAAAAATAACGTAAAAACCTCAGATGTAGAAAATTTAGGAGCAGAACTATATGGACGTATCAACTATGGAAAAAACAGTGAATATTTTATAGTATCTGACAGTATAGTAGGTAATCACGATAATTTTTTAGGACATTTTCTTCATGGACTAAAATTAAAATCTTATGAATTTAAAAAATATAAAACAAAAAAAGATACCAGACTTATTTCTTTAAACGTATTAGGAAATAAAAATAAACCTTCAAATCAAAATCAATTAAAATTTAAAGCCTTAGAAGAAGGAACTTTTTACGCAAGAGATCTAGTTTCAGAACCAGGAAATGTTCTTCATCCAGATGAATATGCAAAAAGAATAAGCTCTCTTAGAAAAGATGGTTTAAAAATAAATGTATACGATCAAAAAAAATTAAAAAAACTCGGTATGCACGCATTACTTGGTGTAGGGCAAGGAAGTATTAGAGGATCTTATCTTGTAACAATGGAATGGAATGGAGCAAAAAATAATTCTAAGCCTTTAGCTTTTGTTGGAAAAGGAGTTTGTTTTGATACTGGTGGGTACTCTTTAAAACCTGCAAGATTTATGGAAGATATGACGTATGATATGGCTGGTTCAGCTACAGTGGTTGGTTTAATGAAAAGCTTGGCTTTAAGAAAAGCAAAAATTAATGCCGTAGGAGTAGTTGGGCTAGTAGAAAATATGGTAAGTGGAAATGCTCAAAGACCTGGAGATATTGTTAAATCTTATAGTGGTAAAACTATAGAAATATTAAATACTGATGCAGAAGGTCGATTAGTATTAGCAGATGCTTTAACATTTACTGAAAAAAAATTTAAACCAAAGTTTATTGTTGATTTAGCAACTTTGACAGGAGCGATAATAGTTTGTCTGGGTTCCGAATATGCTGGTCTCTTCTCAAATGATGATAAATTATCTAAACAAATTTTTAATGCTGGAGAAAAGGTTGAGGAAAAAGTATGGAGAATGCCACTTCATAAAAATTATGACAAGCTTATGAATTCTAAAAATGCCGACGTACAAAATATAAATTATGTAGGAGGGGCAGGATCAACAACTGCTGCTCAATTTTTACAAAGATTTATTTTAAACAAAACTCCTTGGGCTCATTTAGATATTGCTGGTATGGCTTTTTCAAAATACGGTGGTGCGTTAAACTCAGGGGGAGCTACCGGATTTGGAGTAAGATTATTAAATCAGCTAATAGAAGAGCATTATGAGTAAGTTAGAACAAACTCTTTCAATTATAAAACCAGATGCAGTAGAGAGAAACTTGATTGAAGAAATAAAATCAATTTTTACTAAAAATAATTTAGTAATTAAAGAAGATAAAAAAATTCATATTACAAAAGAAGAAGCAGCTGAATTTTATAAAGTTCATCAAACAAAACCTTTCTATGATGATTTATGCTCTTATTTGTCATCAGGACCAATAGTGGTAATGATTTTAGAAGGCGAAAATGCTGTATTATTCAATAGAGAATTGATGGGTGCAACTGATCCAAAAAAAGCAAAAGAAAACACTATTAGAAAACTTTACGGAATATCAATCGATAAAAATTCTGTACATGGATCTGACTCAATTGACAATGCAAAAAAAGAAATAAAATTTTTTTTTAAAAATTAATTATATCTAAAAATCTTTATAACTGCTTCAGAAAATGCCCTGTGCTCTAGTTTTTGAGTTTTATTTTTTAGTATTTCTTCATTATCATTTTTATCAACAAAAAAACTTTTCTGTATAATTTTTGCTCCACTATCTAATTTTTCATTTACAAAATGAACAGTACACCCAGCTTTTTTTTCTTTATTTTTTAAAATTCTTTTAAAAGTATTTAAACCCTTAAATTTTGGAAGCAAAGATGGGTGAATGTTGATTATTTTTTTTCCATAAGCGTTAAGAAATTTTTTTGAAATAATTTTCATATATCCCGCCAAACAAATTAAAGATATTTTATATTTTTTAAGCTCATTTAAAATTACATTTTCAAAATTTCTTTTATTAGTATTGATAATCAAATATGGAATTGAATTTTTTTTTGCAAGCAAAATTCCTTTTGCTTTTTTATTATTAGAGATAACTAAACATATCTTAATTGGAAAATTTTGACTCCTTGAATTAAGTATCAAATATTTTAAATTTGATCCATATCCTGATATGAAAATACAAGTTCTTTTTTTCACCATGAAATTGAATTAAAGAAATTTATTTTTTTTTTACCACTTTTAGATACATATCCAATTTCGTAGGGCTCGAATTCTTTACTAAAATATTTTCTAACTTTATTAATATTTTTTTTATTTATAATTATACAAAATCCTACACCACAATTAAAAGTTCTGAGCATTTCAAGATCGGATATATTTTTTGATTTTAACCATTTAAAAATTTTTTTCGTTTTTATTTTAGATAGATCAATATTAACAGATAAATTATTTGGTATAGATCTAATTATATTTTCTACTAATCCACCCCCTGTAATATGTGCTGCCGCATTTATCAAATTTTTATTTACCAGTTGCAATATTTCTTTAGTATAAATCTTAGTCGGTCTCAATAATTCTTTTTTTAAATTTTTTGTTATCTTATTTCTTTTTAAAATCGATCTAACTAATGAATATCCATTTGAATGAATACCGCTGGATGGAATGGCAAAAATTAAATCATTTTTCTTAACATTTTTTTTATTTAAAATTTTTCTTTTTGAAACAATTCCAACACTAAAACCAGCTAAATCAAATTTATTTTTTGAATATATACCTGGCATTTCTGCTGTTTCTCCGCCAATAAGTTTACAATTTGAAATTTGACAACCTTTTAAGATCCCTTTTAGGATATTTTTAGTTTTCCTAAGTTCTAGTTTACCTAAAGCAATGTAATCTAAAAAAAATAATGGTTTTGCTCCTTGAACAATAAGATCATTCACACACATTGCCACTAAATCTATTCCGATAGTATCATATCTTTTATATTTGTTAGCTAAGTCCAATTTAGTACCAACACCATCAGTACAAGAGACAATAACTGGATCTTTAATTTTGATATTACTTATGTCAAATACTGAACCAAAAGCGCCTATATTACTTGAGTTGAATGAATTATTCCTTTTTTGGTCATTTTTTTTGGATACTTTCGCTATGTGATTTACAAATTTATTAGCAATAGAAATATTTACGCCACTTTTTTTATAACTATTTTGTATTTTTTTCATTAATAAAAATGGTAATTAGCTAGTTATGAAAAACTTAATATTTATATGTTGCATATTAATTATTTTATTTAAAACTGGAAATGTTTTATCAGATAACAACATATTTAATGTTAATAATGTTGAGATAAATAAAGAAATTTCTACAAATAAAGAAAAATTAGCAAATCAAGCTTTCCAAAAGGGATTTAATGAGTTGATAAATAGACTTTTGTTAGAAGAAGACTACAAAAAAATTTCAACTACTAATTTAAATGAAATAAAAAAATTAGTTTCTTATTATCAAGTTAAAGATGAAGAAAAAAATAATAATATTAAATTTAATATTTTTTTTGATAAAGATAAAATTCATAACTTTTTTTATAAAAGAAACCTTCTTTATTCAGACATTATTAATATGGATATGGTGATATTTCCTCTTTTAATAACTAATAAACAGTATTTTATTTATACAAAAAATTATTTCTATGAAAATTGGAATAAAGCAAGCTTAAAAGATTTAATCCAATATACTTTACCAAGTGAGAATATAGAAAGTATTCAAAAAATAAAACTAAATAGAGAAAATATTTATAAAATAGATATAGATGATTTTTTTAAAGAATACAATTTAGAAAATATGGCATTCGTCAATATTCAAGTTAATCGAAATAGTGCAAAAGTTTATTTGAGTACAAAAATTGCAGATAAAAAATTAAATAAAAATTTATTAATAACGAATTCAGGTTTAAATGAAATAGAATTTAATGATAAAATTATTTTAGAAATAAAAAATGAAATTAGAGACTTAATTAAGTCACAAAACTTGATAGATGTAAGAACCCCTTCTTTTTTGAATGCAGAAATAAAGCTTAATGATAAAAGCAATTTAGTTGAATTTAACAATAGATTAAAAAATGTTGATTTAATTGACAATTTTTATGTACAACAATTAAACAAAGATTATGTTTTAGTAAAAATTAAATATTTAGGTAAAATAAACAAAATTATAAAAAAACTTAAAGATCAAAATATTAATCTAAATATGAGAGAAGGTCAGTGGCAAATTAATATAATCTAATGAGTCAACTTGTATTTAAATTTCCATTTAAGACGAAATATTATGAGCAAGATTATTATGTTTCTAGCAATAATTTTTCATCATACAGATTGATAGAGAGTTGGCCTAATTGGCCTGACAAATGGGTTAATATTTATGGTCCCAAGGGTTGTGGAAAGACACATCTATCAAATATTTTAAAGAAAAAAATTAGAGTTGTTGAGATTATTGATGCTAAAACTATAGATGAAGAAAAAATATTTAAATTTGAAAAATTAGATTGTTTGATAATTGATGATTATGAGAACAATATTGAAGAAAATTTTTTTTATTCAATTTTAAACCATTTTAAACAACTAAATACTTTTGTTGTTGTAAATTCTTTTCTTCCTATAAAAAATATGAAATTTAAATTAAAAGATCTAAGATCAAGAGCTGAAAGTTTCGTAAGTTTAGGGATAGAACTGCCAACAGATGATTTGTTACGAGTAATAATATCAAAATCTTTTTCAGATAAACAAATAGACATAAGCCCTAAAATTTCAGAATACATTATTAAGAATATAGAACGATCATACGAAAAAGCGTTCAAATTTATAAAAGAAATTGATGATTTGTCTTTATCTTCTGGAAAATCGATAAATATTAATTTAATAAAAAAAGTATTAACTAATAATGAATAAATATAGGTCTCATAATTGTTCTGAACTAACTGAAAAAGATGTTGGTAAAAAAATTTCTTTATCTGGATGGCTGCATAGAAAAAGAGATCATGGGAACTTACTTTTTATAGATTTAAGAGATCATTTTGGTTTAACTCAATGTGTTATTGAAAATAAAAATAAATCATTTTCTGTTTTGGAAAAAATTAGACCAGAGTCAGTTTTAACTATTTCTGGAAAAGTTATTAAAAGGGAAAAAGGAACTGAAAATTTAGAATTAAGCACAGGTAAAATAGAAGTAGATATTCAATCAGTTAAGATTTTATCTGAGTCAAAAGAATTGCCTATGCCAGTTTTTGGAGAGCAAGATTATCCAGAAGACATAAGATTAAAATATAGATTTTTAGATTTAAGAAGAGAAGAAATGCACAAAAATATAATTCTTAGATCTAAAGTGATATCATTTATAAGATCTGAAATGTTGAAATTAGGTTTTCTTGAGTATCAGACTCCAATTTTAACTTCATCAAGTCCGGAAGGTGCAAGAGATTTCTTAGTACCCAGCAGATTAAACCCTGGAAAATTTTATGCTTTACCTCAAGCTCCACAACAATTTAAGCAATTAATAATGATCTCTGGGTTTGATAAGTATTTTCAAATTGCCCCATGTTTTAGAGATGAAGACGCTAGAGCTGATAGAAGCCCAGGAGAATTTTATCAACTTGATATTGAAATGTCTTTTGTTGAGCAAGAAGATGTTTTTTTAGTTGTAGAAAAATTAATGATTAATTTATTTAAAAAATTTTCATCAAAAAAAATAATGGATGATAAATTTCCAAAAATTCCTTACCAAGAAGCAATGCTCAAATATGGCACTGACAAACCAGATTTAAGAAATCCCTTATTGATCTATGATATTACAAATATTTTTACTAGGGATGATGTAAAATTTGATATCTTTAAAAAATTGGTAAAATCTGGTTCTAAATCAAGATGTATCATTACAAAAAATACAAAGGATAAACCTAGAAGTTTTTTCGATAATATAGATAAATGGGCAAAAGATCAGGGTGCTTCTGGTTTAGCATATTTTACTATTGAAAAAGATAAAAAAATTATTGGAAAAGGCCCAGTAGGTAAATTTTTTAGCGAAGAGGCTTTAAAAGAAATAATGAATATCTGCAATGCTAAAGTGGGAGACAGTATATTTTTAGCCTGCGGAAAAGTTGACGAAATTGAAAAAATTTTATCAATTGCTAGAGATAAAATTGCTCGAGATTTAGATTTAATTAATGAAGAATTATTTTCATTTTGTTGGATTGTTGATTATCCGATGTATGAATTAGATGAACAGACAAAAAACATTAAGTTTAGTCATAATCCTTTTTCTATGCCACAAGGAGAAGTAGATAAATTGAATTTTAAAAATCCTTTAGAAATAAAAGCATTTCAATATGACATTGTTTGTAACGGAGTTGAATTATCCTCCGGAGCAATTAGAAATCATATACCAGAATTAATGTACAAACTTTTTTCAATTGCAGGTTATGACAAAAAACAAGTAGAGGAAAAATTTAGCGGAATGTTAAATGCATTAAGCTATGGAGCTCCACCACATGGAGGAATTGCTCCTGGTATAGACAGGATAGTAATGTTGCTTGCAGGTGAAAAAAATATTAGAGAAGTAACATTGTTTCCTATGAACCAAAATGCTCAAGATCTTATGATGAAAGCCCCTTCAGAAGTTGAAGCAAAACAATTAAAAGAACTTGGAGTAAAGATAGATATTAAAAAAAATTAATTTTTTGACTTTAGATTTATTCTTACATCTGTGAGGTCGACTAATTTTTCCTCGTAATTACTTCTTATGAAACCTTTAGATGTAATGTTTTTAACGATTTTGAGAAATTTATCATCAGTGGTTTGATCTGTTATATCTTTGGCACTAGCAATACTAGGTGTATGCG
>CABYKW010000012.1 GCA_902519635.1 uncultured Pelagibacteraceae bacterium | reverse complement strand
TTTTCATATAATTTCACGTGAAATGTTAAATTTTCAGCATAAAAAGCCAGTATCAGACCAGGAAAACCCGCTCCAGTGCCAAAATCCGCTAATTTAGTGATTTTTGAGAAGTCTAAAAATTTTATTACCTGAGCTGAATCTAAGATATGTCTATGCCAAATTTTATTTTCAGTGCTTTTCGATATCAAATTATAACGCTTATTATATTTTAAAAGCTGATTATTGTATTTTTTAATCTTATCTATAGAAGAATTAGAAAATCCAAGCTCATTTTTCAGTATTTGAGTTACTTTTAACTCATTCATTAAGCCGAAGCTCTTTTTCTAGATTTTTTTAAGTGGGAAAGGATTAAAATAGCTGCTGCCGGGGTTACTCCGTCTATTCTTAAGGCTTGCCCTAGTGTGTTTGGTCTGATTTTATTTAGTTTAGACTTAATTTCATTTGAAAGACCACTTAAAGAGTCATAATTGAAATGCTTAGGTATGTTAATCGACTCATCTTTCTTAAAAGACTCTATATCATTAGACTGTCTAGACAAATATCCTAAATAATGTGCATCGATTTCAACCTGCTTATCTAGAACGGGTCCAAACTGGGGTATTGAGGGAAATATCTGCCTTATTTTTGACATATTTACATTTCGTTGTCCTATAATTTCTAGTGCGGATCTTTTTACACCATCCATTGTAATCTTAATAGAATATTTTTTAGCCTCGTTAGGAGATAACAAACTTGAGTTTAATGATTTAGTTAAGTGGAATAATTTTTTCTCTTTGTCTAAAAAAATATTTTTTCTATTTTTTTGAACCAAATTAATTTTTATTCCTAGAGGAGATAATCTTTGATCTGCATTATCTGCCCTAAGCGTTAGCCTATATTCAGCTCTTGATGTAAACATTCGATATGGTTCGGAAACACCTTTAGTTATCAAATCATCTATCATAACACCTATGTAAGAGTTTGATCTATTTAAGATAAATTCATCCTTATTTCTAACTTTCAAGGCAGCATTGACTCCTGCTATAAGACCTTGAGCTGCAGCTTCCTCATACCCTGTAGTGCCGTTTATTTGACCAGCTAAAAAGAGAGATTGAATTTTCTTTGTTTCTAAAGTTATTTTAAGCTCCCGTGGATCAACAAAATCATACTCTATAGCATATCCAGCTCTTTTCATCTTAACCTGCTCTAAACCCTTGATTTTAGCCAATATTTTGAGCTGTATCTCCTCTGGAAGAGATGTAGAAATCCCATTTGGGTAAATAGTATTATCATTAAGCCCCTCAGGTTCTAGAAATATCTGATGTTTTTCTTTTTCTTTAAATTTGACTATCTTATCTTCTATAGCAGGACAATATCTCGGTCCAACACCCTTAATATTTCCTGAATACATAGCGCTTCTCGAAATATTCTCACTTATAATTTTATGCACTGCATCATTAGTATACGTCATACCGCATTTGATTTGTTTATTGTGTAGTTTGTTAGTTAAGAAAGAAAAAAAATACGGATCGTCATCAGCAGGCTGCATTTCTAAATCTTCGTAATTTATAGTATCTCCATCTAACCTAGGTGGAGTACCTGTTTTAAGTCTTCCAATTTGTAACTTAAATTTTTCTAGTTGTTCGCTTAATCCTGTAGAAGGTTTTTCATCAAATCTTCCTGCTGGAGTTTGTTTTTCTCCAATATGAATTAATCCATTTAGAAATGTTCCTGTAGTAAGAATTAATTCTTTACATCTAACTTCTTTTCCGCTTTGACATAAAAAACCAATAATTTTATTTTCTTTAAATAGAAATTTAATTACAGGGTCTGCTATTACTTCTAAATTTTGATAGTTAAGTAAAACTTTTTGCATATGCTTTTTGTATAGAGCTCTATCTGATTGTGTTCTAGGTCCTTGTACTGCTGGACCTCTACTTCTATTTAATAATCTAAATTGAATGCCTGATTTATCAGCTACAATACCCATAACACCATCTAAAGCGTCTATTTCTCGAACAAGATGACCTTTTCCTAGACCACCTATAGCTGGATTACAGGACATTTCACCTATAGTCTCTATTTTATGTGTAAAAAGAGCTGTATTTACGCCCATTCTAGCGGACGCAGCTGCAGCCTCACATCCTGCATGCCCACCACCTATAACTACTACATCATAGCTTTGTTTACTCATATAACTAATCTAACGCTGTTTATTTTTATTACAAGTATAGAATTTGGGGCTCATTTAGAGCCCCAGATTTTTTAGTTAATCTCTCTGCCGCTTTGACGGTTTTCAGGAGGTAAGGACCCATATTGTTTTTTATATTTTTCAATATGAATAGTTTCCCAATTCTTACGTTCATCATCCGAGTAAGTATTCATAGGAGAATAATAAACTTCATGCATTTTAAGGCCTTGAGTTTTCTTCTCTCTCAATCTTCTCAAAAGATTATTCGTTTCACCAATATTTAAAATATTTCCGTTATAAAGTATTTTATATATGGCTTTATCTTCAGGAGCGTTATTTATATCCATCAGCTTATTCTCAAATTCAGGTCCTAAGGGTATATACATTAATCCTGTCTCTGAACATAAACCAAGTTGTGTTTTTCTATCCCTTAAAGGTTTATTTACTAAAGCATTATACCTTGGAACCTTACGGCACAAAATTGTAGTTCCAGATATTACTGCACCAGATCTAATAGAATGATCTACAGGCTTTAATAACTTAAAGTTTGTTTTAGAACTTTCTTTGTTATTAAACCTTAAATAAAGCCTACTAGTTTCCTCTAATGGAGATATTGAAGATATATTACAATGAGAAAAAGTTTCTAACTTAAGCTCTTTGCAAGCACTTACACTTAAACCAATTGTTTGAATTTTTGGAGTGCAAGATGGTTTTTTGGACACAAAACCACTTTCTTTTTCAATATCAATGAATTCAAATTTTTTATTTTGAATTAATTTAAGATTATCGCTCATTTAATTAAGCTCCTTTCTACCCGCTATTGTTGCGCTAAATTTAACAAAAACTTGAGGGTGCAAGCTTTCATCATTTTCAAATGGTTCAACAATTGGTTCATTTACTTGAAGAGGGTATTCAGAACCTTCTTCACCTTTGAACTCAAACAATGTTTCACCAACATCATTAAGAAAATCACTTAACATTTGTGATCTCCATGCAGCATCATTATTTACACTATGCTCATCTGCTACAAATGAACGTCTAACAACAAGGTCTCCTTGTTCGTTAGTGTTAACAGTGTGCCCAACGATGGACACACCTTTCCTGTTTAAAAAAGTCATTTCTGACTCCTTTCTGTTCTTACTGTTTTGTGCTGTACTAAGTTTAGAATGTGAGGTATAAAAACCTTAGATTACATTCTATTTCTGGGGAGCTGTACTGCACTTTGTAGGGGCTTCCCGGAATTATTAAAACGGTATTTCTTCATCTAAATTTTCTTCAAAATCATCTGGTAAATCATACATTTCGCTTTGCAATAAATCTCTTCTAGCTCTGAGGTCATGATCGATTTCAACTTGGGAGTCATTTATGCCTGAAAAGTATTTTATTTCATCTTCAAACAATCTGACATCATCATTAACGGACTGAACCTGTAAATCATCACTTGAGTCTATTTCAAACGGTTTTCTCTTTTTAAGAAAATAATTTAACCGGTCCTCAGGCCAAACATTTTCGTAGTGGAATATTAAATCTTTTTGAGTATCATTTTTAAAACATAAGATAGTGTAAATTACTGTATCAACTTGGTAAGAATAATGGTCATTTGCTGGGTGTGGATCAGCAGCTTTCCATTTATATTGTGGAAGATATAATAATCCAGCATATAATGAAATTCCTTCATTGTGTAAGAAATTTATACTCTCACCAAAATCTGTCACTTGATCTAATTTATCAAACTCATTTTTAGTGCTACCAAACTCTTCATTTAAAGGATTAGATTTTTTTTTATAATCATCTATTTGATTTACAATATGTTTAATGGCATTAGTAGCGCTAATAGGGCTACCATCCGAAGAACTATAATTTTCTCTAGAAGCGTGAACTTTAAAGTAAAATTTTCTCTTATCTGAAATTGATATATTTTTAACCACATCATCAAAATTCATAACTTTGTGCATAACCACTTGTTGAGAGTCCTGTGTCTTTCCTACAAAATCTTCATCTTTTTTAGAGATTTTTTTTGTCTTCTTAGGATTTTTGATTACTTTAAATTTTCTTTCTTTTTTTTTGTATAAATCTTCTATCTTAATTTTTTTAAAATCATGACTTGCTGGTAGTCTATTAGTGTAAAATTTTATTAAGGATTCCAAATAGGACCTTTGGGTTAGATCTCCTTTTTCAATTTTTTGATATGTTCTTCTTGAAATTTCATATCCTGCAGATTTCATTTCAGCTAATAAAGCTGATTGTGTGCAGTTGATTGATTTTCTCAATGACTTAATCAAAACTGCATTTGGTTTATCTTTTTTTACAACATAAATCATAAGCTATATATAGGCGCAAGCTTGGCTTTTGTCAAGCTATATTTATATAGCTATTAATCTAATAAAATCAACACTTTTTAGCGACTAATCTATTTTCCTATACAAAAATCCTTAAAAATAGAGCCTAATATCTCCTCAACATCGACTTTTCCAACTATACTTCCAAGATGTCGTGTGGCCATTCTTAGATCTTCAGCAGCTAGTTCTAAATCCTTGTTTTGATCTTTTTTAAGAAAGTTATCTATTTCTTTTAAGCACTCATTAAGTTTCAGCCTGTGTCTTTCTCTTGTAATCAATGCACTATTATTAGATGTAAATTTTTTCCTTAATTTTTCTTTTATCTTTTTAATCAAATTATCTATGTTTTTATTTTCTTTAACTGATGCTAGAACTGTATCTGCATCAAATTTATGATTTTGTTTATTTTGTATATCTGATTTATTTAGTAAAACTATCGTGTCTTTATTAATCATTTTTTTAATTTCATCGTTTATGCTTTTTGAAGAATTATCTATAACAACAATATTTAAATCTGCTTCTTTAGATTTTCCTAAAGCTAAAGATATTCCTTT
Source organism: uncultured Pelagibacteraceae bacterium (assembly GCA_902519635.1). The sequence continues at coordinate 10,455 of CABYKW010000012.1, read as the reverse complement.
TTTCTCAACTTCATTTTTAGCATCTCTGATACCTGCGGTATCAGCTAAAATTACAGGGTAACCATCTATATTTAAATATGTCTCGATTACATCTCTAGTAGTGCCTGCTTCGTCTGAAACAATAGCAACATCTCTTTTTGCTATCAAATTTAAGAGGGAAGATTTACCTGTATTCACTTCACCTGTGATAGAAACTCTAAATCCATCTCTTATTTTTTCTCCTATTTTATTGTCCTCTATAATCTTATGAATATCTCTATGGATTCCTTTAATAGAGTTTTGCACTTCTTTTAAAACTTTTTCTGGTAAATCATCCTCAGCAAAATCTATTTTGGCTTCTATATAAGATAAAGATTTTATTAATTTTTCTCTTAAATCATTGTAATAATTTGAAGCATTACCTTGAACTAATTTAACAGCTTGGTCTCTCTGAAGCTCTGTTTCTGCGTGAATTAAATCACCAATACTCTCAGCTTTTAAAAGATCAATTTTATCATTTTGAAAAGCTATCTTTGTAAATTCACCTGGTTCGGCTAATCTACAATTATCTTGTTCTGATAGTGCCTTTAATAATGCGTTGATAACAGCATTACTTCCATGAACTTGGAACTCGGCTAGATCATCGCCGGTATAGCTATTAGGCCCAGGAAACCACAATAATAGTGCCTCTGGGTCTATAACCTTGTCATTTTTAGGGTCATGAAATTTACAATAATTTACCTCGTTAGAATTGATTTCTTTTAACTTAGTCAAATTTTTACAAACCTTTAAAGTGTCTTTACCAGAAATTCTAACGATAGCTATTCCTGACGGACCTCTACCTGATGAAAGTGCATAAATGTTCATTGAACTAAATTGATAAACCTTGATTAGAAATAAATTTGCTTATTTTTTTAAGAGTATTATTTTTTGAAATATTCTTCAAAATTGTTTCTTTAAATGGATCTAGTAATTTATTTTGTTTAAAGAAATTATGAGTTAGATCAATTCCTAAACCAGTAATAATATTTTCGGATTTTCTATTATTTGTAAATTCTTCTAGCGCTGGGGTGCTTTTTAAAGACATGCCTAATCCGGTATAGTATTTAAGAATCTCTTGTAATTTATTAATATCTCTAAGTACAAGATTGAAGCCTTGGCCAGCTATAGGATGAACTGTATGCAACCCTTCACCTAAAATAAGAATATCATTTTTATAGTATGTTCGTTTTAAATTAAGTATCAAAGGATAAGATTGCTGATTTGAAATCTGTATTTTTTTTGTTTTTAAAACATCACAAATTTTAGATTTAACAATTAAATTGATATCTTTTTTTGGAAAGTCTTTATCTACACTCCACACAAAAGAAAAATTATTTTTTGAAAAAGGGAGTATTGCTAAAGGTCCTTCTTTCAAGAAATATTGAGCAGTATTCAAATTTTTTAAGTTATGCTTAACATACCCTGTAATAGCGATTTCTTTATAATCTTTATCTAGTGATCTTTTATGAATTATACTTTGATAGATTTTTGAGGATCTACCTAAGCAAAGCACTTTCATATCATAACCATCTAAATCTTTTAATTCATTGATATTTTTTTGTAGAGTTTTGATCTTTTTCTTTTTTATTTTTTTAATTAGAATTTCTTTAATTTTGTCATTTTCAAAAACGTACATAAGATTTTTGTTATCTTCATTAAAGTTTAAAAAATTCATGTTCTGATCTTTTGTCTCGTAGAAAAGATCTATCTTTTTAGAAGGCCAAAACAACTTTTTGTCGAGTTTGTCTATGACTTTGTTAAAAAAGTCATAGTTAGAGGCAGAAATAGCGGTCGTTCTTTTATCTTTAGAATATTTGTTTTTTTTAGATATTAAATGAACTTCTAAACCTTCTAATTTATTTAGTGCCAAAGCAGCCATTAAACCTGAAAGACCGTCTCCAACTATGCATATTCTTTGTTTTTTCATATTAAAATTTTTAACAGTTTCATAAAAATGGTAAAAAGTACGTAAAACGATTCGATATGAATACAAACTTTTTAGACAGTGTAACAAATTTTTTAAAAAAACGAACCTTTGAATTATTGGGATTAATCTTAATTTTAACAGGTATTGCCCTTGCAATATCATTTGCAACGTATGCCCCTGAAGATCCTTCATTTATTTATGGCGATAGTAATTTAGAAATTAAAAATTTCTTTGGCATATACGGCAGTAGTATTGCAGATTTTCTTCTTCAAAGTTTTGGTTTAGCTTCCTTCTTGCTTTTAGCTAATTTTTTATTTTGGGGAATAAGTTTATTAATAAAAAAAGAAATCAAGAGAATAATCTTAAAACTATTTTTGGTTGTAGGGTATCTTACATTGGGATCAATTTTTATATATTTAACATATAATAATTCTTTTTGGCTTATAGATAATGGTAACGCTGGTTTCGTTGGTGAGGTGGGTTATAATTTCATTAACAATATAGCTCCCTGGATTAACAGTAAATATTCTCTTTTTGGTTTATTTTTATTAACTTTAGTTTTTTTTATTTTTTCTTCAGATCTGAACATAAAGAAAATAATATTGCAGATATTTAAAACTTTGTTTAGAAAGAAAGAAGAAACTATACCTCCTGCTAATCTTGCAGATGATGAGATTGTTAAAGAAGAAGTTTCTTTAACACAAAAACCACAACAGTCTTTCATATTCGATAATGAAGAAAAAGATGTAAGAGAAATCACTCAATCTAAAATAAAATATAAACTTCCTTCGATAGATTTTCTTGAAAAAAGCTCATCAAAACCAAGCTTGCTAGATATAAATAAAAACCGTCCAGATGCTAAATTTATGGAAAAAATTTTATTAGACTTTGGTATTGAAGGAAAAATTAAAGCTATAAACAATGGCCCTGTAGTTAGCTTATACGAGTTTGAACCTGCACCAGGTGTAAAAGTGTCAAAAATTATAAATTTATCTGAAGATTTAGCACGTAACACTAGTTCAACATCTGCTAGAGTTTCTGTCATACCTGGAAAAAATACTGTTGGTATAGAAATACCAAATGATTCTAGAGAAGGAGTTTCTTTAAGAGAAATAATATCTAATGACCAATTTCAAAAAAAAGAAATAAGACTTCCTATAGCGCTTGGAAAAAGTATTTCTGGTGCACCGATTGTAGGTGATTTAACAAATATGCCTCATTTATTAATTGCTGGAACAACTGGATCTGGAAAATCTGTGTGTATAAATACTATTATTGTATCTTTGCTTTATAAATTAAATCCAGATTTATGTAAGTTCATTTTAATTGATCCTAAAATGTTAGAACTTTCTACTTATGAAGGTATACCTCACTTGCTTACACCAGTAATTACTGACGCTAAACAAGCTACTTCAGCATTAGCTTGGACTGTAAAAGAAATGAATAGTCGATATAAATTGATGAGCAAAGTTGGAGTAAGAAATATTGATGGCTATAACGCTAAACATAAACTTAAAATGCCTTATATAGTTGTTGTAGTAGATGAAATGTCAGATTTAATGTTAGTTTCTGGCAAAGAAATTGAAAGTTATATTCAAAAATTATCTCAAATGGCTAGGGCTGCGGGCATTCATATCATCATGGCTACTCAGAGACCAAGTGTAGACGTCATTACAGGGACAATAAAAGCTAATTTCCCAACTCGTATCTCTTTTCAAGTAAGTTCTAAAATTGACAGTAGAACTATATTAGGTGAACAAGGTGCTGAGCAATTACTTGGTAAAGGTGACATGCTTTTTATGTCATCTGCAAATCGAATTGTAAGAATACACGGTCCTTATGTTTCAGAACAAGAAATTGAAAAAATCGCTAATACATTAAGGGCTCAAGGTGAACCTGACTATATAGAAGAAGTAACAACTCAAGAAAATAAAGACAGTACAACTGTTATGGCCGAAAATGGTGAGGAAGATGAGCTTTATAATGAGGCTTTAAAAATTATTAAGTCAGAGAGAAAAGCTTCAACGAGTTTCTTACAGAGAAAATTACAAATTGGGTACAATAGAGCAGCAAGAATTATTGATATGATGGAAGAAAAAGGAATTGTTAGCAAAGCTAATCACGTTGGTAAACGAGAGGTTCTTTAGTTTTGTTTTTCAAAACTTTTTTTTTATTTTTTGCATTCATCTTTTTTTCTTTTTCTATTTTATCTGCAAACGAAAAAGATCAAATAATCACTCAACTAAATAATTTGGACTCTTTAGAATTTACTTTTAATCAAATTATTAATGAAAAAACTGAGAAGGGAAGCTGCCTATTGTTGTTTCCTGGAAAATTAAAATGTGAATACTTTGATAAAAAACAAAAAGAGCTTGTTATAAATAATAAGAAATTAGCAATAACACAAAAAAGATATAATAAGACTTATTACTATCCTATATCAAAATCACCTTTTTTAAATATTTTATATAAAGATAAGCTTTTAGAAATAGTTAAATCTGGAGAATTAAAATTAACTGATAAATTAATAAAACTAATTTATTTAGGCGAGAATGAAATAACCGTTTTGTTTGATAAGAATACTTTAGATTTAAAAGGGTGGAACATTGTTGATCAGTATAACAATAATATAAATTTTTCTCTAAATATTGTTGCAAAAAATGATAGCTATAAATCGGGGACTTTTAAAATTCCAAAAATAAATTAAGCAACAAAGTCTATTTCCTCTTCTTTAAATATTTCAAAACCTTTAGATTTATAATTTTTCAAAGCGTACTTGTGATCTAAGCTACAAGTATGTACCCACATTCTATTGGGATTTTTTCTAGATGCGCTGGCTATAGCATGGTTTAGAAGCATTGAACCCAGTTTTAAACCTCTAAACTCTTTTAAAATTCCCATATTTATCAATTCTACTTCTTTGGACTCCGGATGATATTCTTGTTCATAAAATCCAACTAAATTCTCTTCTTTTTTCAAAATATGTGTTTCAAGATTTTTATTTTCTGCATACTTTGACCACTCTCTATCTGACCAAACTAATCTATCTCGCCAGTAATGATCTATACCAATTTGTTTGTAAAAAAATTTGTTTAATTCAAAATCTTTTTTGTCGTCTAAGATTATTTGGTAGTCCTGTGGTATATTTAATTCAATAGGATTAGAAAAATCTTTTATTTCTAAAAAATATCTTTTTACTCGTGAAATCATTAATTTACCATTTTACCAATCTTTTCTCCTGCAAATATATGAAAGTGTAAATGAGGTACTTCTTGCCCTCCATCACTACCAATATTGGTTAGGGCACGATAACCTTTGTCTTTTGCTCCTAACAAATTTGAAACATGAGTTAAGGCTTTATTCAACTCAACTATTTCTTGATTTGATGCTTTATTGTTAAAATCATCTAAATCAACATATTCACCTTTTGGAATTACTAAAACATGAATTTTTTTTTGAGGATTAATATCGTGAAATGCTAAGACATGATCATTTTCATAAACTTTTTTACAAGGAATTTCTCCTCTGAGAATTTTTGCAAATATATTATTTCTATCGTAACTCATTTTTGTCTTTTCTTAAGTTCACTCATCACATCTTCAATCTTTATATCATTAGCTTCTAAGTAAACCATCAAATGATAAATTACGTCAGCTGCTTCGTGTATTTTGTTTGAATTTTTCTCCACAGACTCAATTAATTCTCCTATTTCCTCTTTTACTTTAGATACACATAAGTTTTTATCATTGAGAAGTTTGTTTGTGTAAGATTTATCTGGGGATGAATTTTTTCTCTCTCTGATTATTTCTATTAATTGTTCAAGATTTTCAAGCATTTTATAATCTTACAGATACATTTTTGGAATTCAAATATTCTTTGGCATCCTTTATTTTATATTCGCCATAGTGGAATATAGAAGCTGCTAAAACTGCACTAGCTCCTCCTTTTACTATACCATCATACAAATGATCCAAAGTTCCAACACCACCAGAGGCAATTACCGGGATGTTTGTGCACTCTGTAATTGCTTTTAATAGATCAACATCATAACCGGATTTAGTCCCATCTTTATCCATTGAAGTTAAAAGAATTTCTCCTGCTCCATTAGCTTCTACCTGTTTAGCAAATTCTACAGCATCAATGCCTGTTTTGTTTCTCCCGCCGTGCGTAAAAACTTCCCATGTCTTTTCTGAAACTTTCTTAGCATCGATTGCTACTACAATACATTGAGAACCAAATTTTTTTGAAGCCTCTTTAACAAAATTAACATTCTTAACGGCTGATGTATTAATTGATACTTTATCAGCTCCAGCTAAAAGTAAATCAGTAATATTTTGAATAGTTCTTACACCACCGCCAACAGTTAAAGGAACAAAACATTCTTTTGCAGTTTTTCTAACAATATCAATGATTGTATCTCTATTTTCATTAGATGCGGTTATATCTAAAAAGCAAATCTCATCAGCACCACCATCACTATAAATTTTAGCTTGTTCAACTGGATCTCCAGCATCTTTTAATTTAATAAAGTTAATTCCTTTAACGACTCTTCCGTTTTTAACATCAAGACAAGGTATAATTCTATTTTTAAGCATTAATCTCCTTTGCTAATTCATCAAGTTTAATATCGCCATCATAAATAGCTTTACCTACAATTATACCTTCAATTTTTTTAATATTTAATTCTTTCGCTTTCTTAATATCGTTTATTGAAGAAACTCCACCTGAAATGACAACTGGGCAATTAGAAATCTCAGCAATTTTTGACGTCTCATCAAAATTAGGACTAGTTTTCATTCCGTCTCTATTTATATCTGTAAAGACAATTCTGCTGACTCCAAAGTCATTTACCTCTTTTAAAAAATCAATAGTTTTAACATTTAGATTTTCTTTCCACCCTGATACAGAAAGATTTCCATCCTTCGCATCTAATCCTAAAGCAATTTTATTTTTAAATTTTTCACATGCCTCTTTTAAAAATTCTTTATTTTTAATTGCACCACTACCTAAAATTACTTTCTCTACTCCAGAATCGATGTATTGTTTAATGCTTTCTGCATTTCTTACACCTCCACCAATTTCAATTTTAAAATCGTATTTAATTACTATTTCTTTAATAATATCTAAATTCACTGTTTTACCTGTTAAAGCACCATCCAAATCAACGATGTGTAAGTTTTTAAAACCATGATCTTTATATTTTGCAGCTTGATCGACTGGTGAGGTTTCGTACTCAGTTTTGTTCTCAAAGTCTCCTTTGATTAACCTCACACATTTCTTATCTTTAATATCTATAGCAGGAAAAATTTTCATTATTTATAAATTTATAAAGTTTTGTATAATTTGTAATCCAGTTTTATCACTTTTTTCTGGGTGAAATTGAGTACCAAATAAATTATCTCTCTCAACTGCACATACAATTTTAGTTGAATAGTCTGTTGTAGCCGAAATAACTGATTTGTCTGTAGGCATAAACTCATAGCTATGAACGAAATACATGTGAGATTTATTTTTGATATCTTTAAATATTTTACTTTTCTTTTGAATTTCAATTTCATTCCAACCAATGTGTGGAAGTTTAAATTTTCTGTTTTGATTATCAATTCTAGAAACTTTCCCTGAGATCCAGCCTAATCCCTTTGTTTCTACTTCTTCATAACCGATATCAGCAAACATTTGTAACCCGACACAAATTCCTAATAAAGGTTTCTTGTTAGTGATTGCGAATTCTTTAAGTGTATCAACTAATCCATTTATATTGTTAAGGGAGTCAACACAGCTTTTAAATGAACCTTGACCAGGTAAGACAATCTTATCGCTAGATTTAATTTTATTTATATCTGAAGTGACTTCTAGATTTACTTTACCTTTAGCAACCTCTGTAAAAGAGTTAATGACTGAGCTTATATTGCCCGATTGGTAGTCAACAATTGTGACATTCATCAAATTTAAATAGAACCTTTTGTCGAAGGTATCGAGTTTTTAATTCTTTTATCTATCGCTAAAGCATCTTTTAAAGATCTAGCTAAACCTTTGTAGCATGACTCAATCTTGTGATGACTATTTTCACCGTAAATATTCTCTATGTGTAAAGTAACTCCAGCTGATTGGGAAAAAGCTTGGAACCATTCTTTGAATAGTTCTGTATCCATTTCACCAAGTTTCTCGACTGGCAAATTAACTTTCCAAATTAAGTATGGTCTGTTCGATACATCTATTGAAACTCGGCTTAAAGTTTCGTCCATGGGAATCATTGTTGATGCATATCTTGTAATTCCTTTTCGGTTACCTGCAGCTTTTTTAATAGCTTCCCCGATAGCTATACCTGTGTCTTCAGTTGTATGGTGTAAGTCAATATGTGTATCGCCTTTGGCTTTAACTTCTAAGTCAATTAATGAGTGCTTAGCTAGCTGCTCAAGCATATGATCAAGAAAACCTATCCCAGTTTTAATTTTATATTTCCCTTTTCCATCTAAGTTGACTGCGACCGAAATGTTAGTTTCTTTGGTTTTTCTATTTATTTTAGCTTTTCTTTTCATAATCTACGACAATTTATCTTTGATATATATATAAATGAGCATTTTATCAATAAATCAGATTTCACTATTGAAGATCTAAAATTAATCTCCACATATAACATCATGAATACAGCTGAAAAGTGGCATGGCACTACCATTGTCTTATTGAGAAAAAATAACGAAACAGTCGTTGCAGGAGATGGTCAGGTCAGTCTCGGTAATACTGTCTTAAAAAGTAAAGCAAAAAAAGTTAGAAAAATAGAAAGTAGAGGGGTGATAGCTGGTTTTGCTGGATCCACTGCTGATGCATTAACATTATTTGAAAGATTAGAAGCAAAACTTGAAAAACATGCAGGCAACTTACAAAGAGCAGCTGTTGAATTAGCAAAAGACTGGAGAAGCGACAAATTTTTAAGAAGATTAGAAGCATTGATGGCTGTGGCAGATAAGAAACATAGCTTTATTATTTCTGGTACAGGAGATGTTTTAGAGCCAGAAGATGGGATTATAGGTATCGGATCGGGTGGAAATTATGCTCTAGCAGCTGCAAAAGTTTTAATAGAATCAGACTTAAAAGCTGAAGAAATTGCTAGAAAAGCAATTAAAGTTGCTTCGGACATTTGTGTGTTTACTAATAATAACGTTACAGTGGAGAAAGTTTAGTTATGGCTAATTCTAAAAATGTTACAAATTTAAATTTAGTAAAAAATACTAAAAAGGACAGCTCTAAAGTAAGCGCATTATCGCCGAGAGAAATAGTCTCTGAATTAGATAGATATGTAATAGGACAGAAAGAAGCTAAAAAAGCTGTTGCGGTAGCATTAAGAAACAGATGGAGAAGACAAGCTCTTTCAGAAGAAATGAGAGATGAGGTTCTTCCAAAAAATATTCTTATGATTGGACCAACTGGAGTTGGGAAAACAGAGATTTCAAGAAGACTATCGAAACTAGCTGAAGCTCCATTTATTAAAGTTGAAGCCACAAGATTTACAGAGGTTGGTTATGTGGGAAGGGACGTTGAGCAAATAGTTAGAGATCTAATTGAGATAGCTATTGCTATGGAGAGAGTAAAAAAAAGAAAAGAAGTTAAAGCTAAGGCTGAACTTAAAGCTGAAGAAAAAGTTTTGGATGCACTAGTAGGCAATAAAGCTAGTGTTGCAACAAGAGAAAGTTTCAGAAAAAGATTAAGAAATGGTGATCTAGATAACAATGAAATAGAAATTGAAGTTCAAGATAAAGCCGCAGGGTTACAAAGTTTCGAAATACCAGGTATGCCAGGAGGTAACGTTGGAATGGTAAACCTTGGAGACATTCTCGGCAAATCAATGGGAAACAAAAAAGGCAAAAAGAAAAAAATGCTTGTAAAAGAGTCTCATGATATTCTAGTTGCCCAAGAATCTGACAAAATGATAGAAGAAGACAAAATTATTAAAGAAGCAAAAATAGCTACAGAAGAAAATGGAATAGTTTTCTTAGATGAAATAGATAAAGTATCAGCAAGAAGCGACAGGGTAGGTGGAGACGTATCCAGAGAAGGAGTTCAAAGAGATTTATTGCCTTTGATTGAAGGAACCACTGTAAGCACAAAACACGGGCCAATTAAAACTGATCATATACTTTTTATAGCATCAGGAGCTTTTCAATTGGCTAAACCTTCTGATCTTCTTCCGGAATTACAAGGTAGATTACCTATTAGAGTAGAATTAAATGCTTTAAATGAAGATGATTTTAAAAGGATACTAAAAGAACCAGATAACAGTTTAATCAAACAATATAAAGAATTATTAAAAACTGAAAATGTAAATCTTGTATTTACAGATGATGGAATAGATATGTTGGCAAAAATATCTGCAGAAGTTAATTCGTCGGTTGAGAATATTGGAGCTAGAAGACTGCACACAATTATAGAAAAAGTTTTAGATGATATAAGTTTTAATGCTACAGATCGTGCAGGAGAAACTGTTACTGTAGATAAAAAATATGTTAATG
>CABYKW010000011.1 GCA_902519635.1 uncultured Pelagibacteraceae bacterium | reverse complement strand
CATTCATTACATCATCAAATTTAATTAATGTTTTTCTGATATCAAAATTTCTCGCCTCAACTTTTTTTTGAGCTCTTTCCATGGCTTTATTGATCCACGGGTGATCAATCGACTCATTTTTTTTAAGTCCTAATTTTTTTAACATTCCATCTATAGAATCACCTCCAAATATTCTCATTAATTCGTCTTGGAGACTTATAAAAAAAATTGAACTTCCAGGATCTCCTTGTCTACCTGATCTTCCTCTCAATTGATTGTCAATTCTCCTGCTTTCATGTCTTTCTGTACCTATTATAAAAAGACCTCCAATATTTTTTATTTTCGATTCATCTTTTTTAATTTGATCTATGTCGTTAATTTTTCCTTCTTCAATAAAATCTTTATTTCCGCCTAATTTTATATCAGTTCCACGACCAGCCATATTAGTTGCAATTGTTACAGCATTAATTTTTCCTGCCTCAGCTATAATTTTTGCTTCTTTTTCGTGTTGTTTAGCGTTTAGTACGTTATGTTTGATTTTTTTATCATCTAAAAAAGCAGAAATTTTTTCAGATTTTTCAACACTTGTAGTTCCAACTAAAACGGGTTGTCCTTTATTATTACATTCGATAATTTTATTAGTAATAGCATTATATTTTTCAGGTTCAGTTCTATAAATTTGATCATTAAAATCTTTTCTTTGCATCTTTTTATTTGTAGGAATTGAAACGACGTTCAATTTATAAATATCATAAAACTCTTCGGCTTCTGTCATTGCGGTTCCTGTCATCCCAGATAATTTTTTGTATAGTCTAAAATAATTTTGATACGTAATCGAAGCTAATGTTTGGTTTTCTTCTTCAATCTTGACATTTTCTTTAGCTTCTAACGCCTGATGCAATCCGTCAGAAAATCTTCTTCCATCCAAAACTCTACCAGTAAATTCATCAATAATTTGTACTTTTCCATCTCTAACAATATAGTCTGCATCCTTTTTAAAAAGCAGATTGGCTTTAAGAGCTTGATTTATATGATGAACAAGACTTAAGTTTTCTGGATCATAAAAATTATTATTTTTAAGAATTCTTTTTTGAATAGATAATTTTTCAATTTTATCTATTCCTTGATCTGTCAAAATTGCATTTTTATTTTTTTCATCTAACTCAAAGTCATTTTTTTGCAAATGTTTAATAAACTCATTTGAAACTGAATAGAGATTAGTTTTGTCCTCTAATTTTCCTGAGATGATTAAGGGCGTTCTAGACTCATCGATTAAAATACTGTCAACTTCATCCACAATACAATAATTATGATCTCTTTGAACCATCTCATTAAGTTCATATTTCATATTGTCTCTAAGATAGTCAAAACCCAGCTCGTTGTTTGTTGCATATGTAATATCGCATTTATAATTTTTTTGCCTTTGCAAGTCGTCTAAATCGTTAGTTATACATCCCGTGGAAGTTCCTAAAAAATTAAATATTTTACCCATCCATTCAGAGTCTCTTTTCGCTAAATAATCATTTACAGTAACAATATGAACTCCTTTATCCGTCAATGAATTGAGATAAGCAGGAAGAGTAGAAACTAATGTTTTTCCTTCACCAGTTTTCATTTCAGCGATTTTACCTTGATGTAAAATTATACCTCCAGCCAATTGAACATCATAGTGTCTTTCCCCTAATGTTCTTTTTGCTGCTTCTCTAACCAAAGCAAAACTTTCTGGAATTAAATTATCAAGAGAGTTGCCTTCTTGAACTGATCGTTTTAGGTTTAATGTTTTCTCTTTAAATTCTCCATCAGAGAGAGATTTTATTAGATCCTCTTGGCTGTTTATGGCAGAAATTAAATTCTTTGTTTTATCCAATTCTTGTTGATTAGAGCTTTTAAATATTTTATTAAAAGTCCTTGTAAATACATTCATTATACTTCTATATATGTATTTATAATCTAAATTAAATAGTAATTATGACAATAAACTTAAAAAATTTCCTTAACGATAAAACTAAACTGTCAAAAATGGGGGAGTTTCAAAACCTTAAACAACTGGAAGGGCTAGAAATGTCTTCTGTATCTGCAGATCTGTATGGAAATGGAAGAGACGACTTATCATTATTTTATTTTAGCAAAGGCGCAAATTACGCTACTGTAACGACAACAAACAGTATAATTTCAGAGACGATATCTTGGAACAATAATTCTCATAAAAAATCAATAAAAGGTTTGCTGGTTAATACAAAAAATGCAAATACTTTTACAGGTAAGCAAGGAAAAGAAAGTTTAGATATTATAGCAAAAAATTTATCAAGAATTTTAACTTTAAAAGAATCAAAATCAGAAAAAGGCACAACTGAAACCGTAAGAATTAAAGATTTAATTTTTGCTTCTACAGGCGTTATAGGAGAAGAATTTCCAGTTGATCAAATAAAAGATGCTTTACCTGATTTAGTTGAAAAACTAAAAAAAGAACATAATAAATTATTTTGGCTGAAAGTAGCCTCTGGCATGATGACAACTGACACAAAACCAAAAGTAGCTTATGAAGAAATTATATTTGGAGATGAATTGATTAAGATATGTGGAATTGCAAAAGGTTCAGGAATGATTGCTCCTAATCTAGCAACAATGTTATCATTTATTTTTACTAATGCAGATATAGGTTCAAATTTATTAAGGTCACTTTTAAAAAAAGCGGTAGCAAACACATTTAATGCTATAACTGTTGATAGCGACCAATCCACAAATGATATGGTTTCTTTATTTTCCACTAGAGTAATTAAGTTAGGTCAAAACCTTTCTTTAAACGATAAAATAATTCAGAAATTTGAATTAAGTTTAAAAAAACTATGTTTAAACCTTGCAAAACAAATTGTAGTAGACGGTGAAGGTGCAAAAAAATTTTTAACAGTAAAAGTTATTAATGCCAAATCATTAGGAAGCGCTAAGAAGATTGCTTTTTCAATTGCAAATTCTCCTTTGATTAAAACAGCCGTAGCAGGAGAAGATCCAAACTGGGGAAGAATTATCATGGGGATCGGGAAATCGGGAGAAATAATTGACTCCAAAAAACTAAAAATTAAATTAGGCAATTTTATTGTTGCCGAAAATGGAAAAATTGCTGATAGTTATAATGAAGAAAAATTAAAAGAATATATGGAATGGGACTCTATAACTATGGAAATAAACTTGAAATTAGGTAACGATGCATTCGAGTGTTATACATGTGATTTCACACATGATTACATAGATATTAATGCAGACTATAGAAATTAGAAAAAAAACTGGATAGGATATTTTAATGATAAAATATAATCTTAAGTGCGATAATAATCATGAATTTGAGAGCTGGTTTTCAGATTCTAAAGAGTTCAATAAATTAAACAAAAAAAAATTGCTTGAATGCATTTACTGTTCTTCAAACAATATTCAGAAATCAATAATGTCACCGATGGTTTCAGGAACTAAATTAAATGAAGATAAAATCAACCTTCTAGATCAAAGACTATTAAGTGAGAAGAACCAACTTATAAAACTTAGAGAGCATATAGAGAAAAATTTTGAATTTGTTGGCGATAAGTTTAGTGAAAAAGTAAGAGATCTTTATTATGACAAGGATAGTAAAAAGAGTATTTACGGAACAACTACCACAGAAGAAAGAAAAGAATTAGAGGAAGAAGGTATTGATTTATTAAGCGTCCCTTGGGTTGGTAAAGATAATTAATTTTTATAACTACTAATAATATAATTTACTGAGAGATTTTCAGTTTTTTTCCATTTATTAAAAATAGGATTAAATTCTAGTCCTTTAATACTATTTGTTAAAAGATTTATATCGACCAATTTCTTTTGCATTTCTTCTGGTTTAATAAACTTATTCCAATCATGTGTACCAATAGGCAGCCATCTTAATATGTATTCTGCACCAATGATTGCTTTAATATAAGATGTAAACGTTCTATTAATTGTTGCGGTAAACATTAATCCGTTTGGTTTTAATAATTTATAACAAGACTTAAGATATAGATCTAAATTATCGACATGTTCAACGACTTCAAGATTTAGAATTATATCAAATTTTTCTTCATCATCTAACTGTTCTGGAGATTTATTTAAATAAGTAATCTTTAAATTATTTTCTTTACTATGAAGAGATGCAATTTTTATATTTTTTTCAGAGGCATCTATGCCTGTTACATTACCTCCTAAGCGTGCCATAGGTTCACTTATCAGTCCACCTCCACAACCAATATCTAAAATCTCCAAATTTTTGAGGAAAAATTTTTTGTTTTTATCTAATTTAAAATGTTTTGAAATTTCGTCTAAAATATATTCAATTCTGATAGGATTAAACATATGTAAAGGTTTAAATTTACCATTAACATCCCACCATTCATCAGCTAGTTTTGAAAACTTTTGAATTTCCTCTTTATTTATTGTAGTCATTTATCCTTAATGTATTAATTATAATTAATTAAATTCTGTTTATATTATATTAAAATCTGACAATGGCAAAAAAAGTATTAAAATTTGGTGGGACATCGGTAGGAACAATCGAGAGGATTCTACATGTTGCCAAAATTATAAAAAAAGAGCATGACTTAGGTAATGAAATTATTGCCATAGTTTCAGCAATGTCTGGTAAAACAAACGAGCTACTAAAACAATCTAAAGATATTTCTGAAGATTTTAACAAAAGAGAGCTTGACGTTCTTTTAAGCTCAGGAGAGCAGGTGACAAGTTCTTTATTAGCTGGGGCATTAATAGAGCTAGGTGTTAGATCTAAATCATGGCTTAATTGGCAAATACCTATTTTGACAGAAGGAGAACATTCTAATTCTAGAATTATAAATATTAATGTTCAAAAAATTAATAAATTTTTATCAGAAAAAGGTGTAGCAATAATTCCTGGCTTTCAAGGAGTTTCAAAAATAGGAGATGTGACTACAATTGGAAGAGGTGGATCAGACGCTACTGCTGTGGCAGTTGCAAAAATATTCAATACAGAAACGTGTGAAATATACACGGATGTAGATGGAGTTTATTCTACTGATCCAAAAAAAATACCTGTAGCGAAAAAAATAGATAAAATATCTTACGATGAAATGCTTGAACTTTCATCATTGGGAGCAAAAGTTATGCAATCCTCTGCAGTCCAAGCTGCAATGATGTATAATATTCCTCTTGAAGTTAAATCTACATTTACAGATAGACAAGGAACAAAAATTTTTGACCAAGAGAGCTTAGACTATACTAAAAGCGTTACGGGAGTAGCTTATTCAAAAGATGATGCTAAAATTACCCTTACAGGGGTAGAAGATAAACCCGGTGTTGCTGCAAATATATTTGAGCCATTAAGCAAAAATCAAATAAATGTTGATATGGTGATACAAAATATTTCATCAGATCATAAAATTACTGATATAACTTTTACTATAAAAAGAGACGATCTTTTAAAAACTGTTGAAATATTAAAAAACAATAAAAATATTAAATATAAAAATATGAGTCATAATAATAAAGTTGCAAAAATTTCAATCGTAGGCGCTGGAATGGTTTCGACACCAGGCGTAACTTATAAGATGTTTAGAAGTCTAGCTGAAGAAAAAGTTAACATTCTGGCTATATCAACTTCAGAAATTAAGTTGTCAGTAATTATAAATGAAGATGATACTCTAAAAGCTATAAAAAAACTACACACAGCTTTTGATTTAGATTAAAAATGGAAATTAGACCTCACAGAGTAATAAATAGAAAAAAAACCAAAAAGATTAAAGTTGGCAATGTTACTGTTGGAGGAGATTCTCAAATTAGTGTTCAATCTATGACAAATACTCTTACGACCAATGTAAAAGAAACTATAAAACAAATCCACTTATTAGAAGAGTCTGGAGCAGATATAGTCAGAGTTTCATGTCCGGATGAAGGTTCTACAAAAGCACTTAAAGATATAGTTAAAGAAATTAAAGTTCCAATCGTAGCAGATATTCATTTTCACTATAAAAGAGCCATTGAAGCAGCTAAAATGGGAGCAAGTTGTTTAAGAATTAATCCTGGAAATATCGGATCTAAAGATAGAGTTTTAGAAGTTGTTAAAGCTGCAAAAGATAATAATTGTTCTATTAGAATTGGAGTTAATGCAGGTTCCTTAGATAAAAATTTACTTGAAAAATACAAAGAGCCTTGTCCAGATGCACTTGTAGAAAGCGCAATGTATAATGTAAAATTGTTAGAAGATAATGAATTTTTTAATTTTAAAATCAGCGTTAAGTCCTCAGATGTTTTTTTGACTGTTAAATCTTATAAAAAATTATCTAAGATTTGTGATTATCCTTTACATTTAGGAATAACAGAAGCTGGAGGTCTCCTTTCAGGCAGCATAAGATCTTCGATAGGAATAGGTCAGCTCTTAATGGACGGAATAGGAGACACTATAAGGGTTTCGTTATCTTCAGATCCAGTAGATGAAATAAAATCTGGTTTTGAAATCTTAAAATCTTTAGGTATTAGATCCAGAGGAGTAAACATTATTTCTTGCCCCTCTTGTGCTCGACAAGCCTTCCCAGTTATAGAGACGGTAAAAGAATTAGAAAAAAAACTATCCCACGTAAAAAAACCAATTACACTGTCTATAATTGGGTGTGTAGTTAATGGACCTGGAGAAGCAGCTCAGACTGAAATTGGTTTAACGGGTGGAGGCCAAGATAGTAATCTTTTATACTTATCAGGCATACCTCACACTAAAGTAGCGAGCTCAAAGATAATAGATAAAGTTGTTCAACTTGTAGAAGAAAAAGTAAAAGAAAAAAATAATTAAATAATGATACCAATAGAGAAAGTGCAAGATATTATTGCAAAGCATGATAACTTAGAAAAAGAATTATCCGCTGGTAATATTGATAGCAAACTATTTGCTAAAAAGTCTAAAGAATACTCAAGTTTAGGAAATATTATTTTATATGCTAGAGAATTTGTAAAATTTGAAAAAGAAAAAAAAGATTTGGAGCAAATAATTCAAGACAAGAATAGTGACACTGAAATGATAAAAATGGCAGAGAAAGATTTAGATGAATTAAGAATAAAAAAAATAGATTATGAAAACAAATTAAAGATATTTTTGCTTCCAAAAGATGAAGATGATGATAAAGATGCGATAGTTGAGATTCGAGCAGGCACTGGAGGATTAGAAGCATCTCTTTTTTGTTCAGATCTATTTAAAATGTATGAAAAAGTTTGTTCAAAAAAGAAGTGGAAATTAGAAATTATTAGTATTTCAAAAAGTGAAGCTGGAGGTTTCAAAGAAGTTATATTTTCTGTTAGTGGAAACAATATTTATTCTTACTTAAAATATGAATCTGGAGTTCATCGAGTACAAAGAATTCCTGAAACTGAAACTCAAGGTCGGGTTCATACTTCAGCAGCAACAATTGCAGTGTTACCTGAAGCTGAAGATGTTGATATTCAAATTAAAGACTCAGACTTAAGAATAGATGTCTTTAGATCAGGCGGTCCAGGCGGTCAATCGGTTAACACTACAGACAGCGCTGTTAGAATTACCCACATACCTACCGGCGTAGTAGTAAGTCAACAAGATGAAAAATCTCAACACAAAAATAAGGCCAAAGCTTTAAAAATTTTAAGATCTAGAGTTTATGAGGCTGAAAAAAGAAAAAAAGACCAAGAACGATCAAGCAATAGAAGAAGTCAGATAGGCACCGGAGATAGATCTGAAAGAATAAGAACTTATAATTTTCCTCAAGGAAGAGTAACAGACCATAGAATTAACCTTACTCTACATAAACTTGACGAATTCCTAAGCGGAGAAATTCATGAAGAAATGAATGAGCAATTAAGATTAAAAGAACAAGATATTAAACTTAAAAATTTACACTAATGAAAATCTTAAAGTTAATAAATGATGGTTCAAAACAATTAAAAGAGAAAAATATTTATTCTCATAAGCTAGACTCAGAAATTTTACTCTCTGAAGTTTTAAGTCAAACTAGAGAAAAAATGATAATTAATTTTAATAAAAAAATCCCAGAAAAAAAAATTATAGACTTTAATGAACTTATTAACCGAAGATCTTCAAAAGAACCAATAGCCTATATTTTAAAAAAAAAAGAATTTTGGAGCAAAAATTTTCTAGTCGACTATAATACCTTAATTCCAAGGCCTGAAACTGAGTTAATGGTAGAAAAAATCATAAAAATTTTTAAGAGAAAAGATGTATTTATTTTAGACATAGGCACAGGAACAGGCTGTATACTATTAAGTATATTAAGCGAATTAAAACACTCTAAAGGAATAGGTATAGATATATCCTCAAAAGCAATTAAAATAGCTAATGCAAATTTAAAAAAACATCAATTAAATCAAAGGACTAAGTTCTATAAGAGATCTTTAAATGAAATTTACAACAATAAATTTGACTTAATTGTCTCTAATCCCCCTTATATAATGAGAAAAGATATTAAAAATTTAAACGAAGATATAAAAAAATTTGAACCTAAATTAGCTTTAGATGGTGGAAATGATGGGCTTGACGTTATTAGAAAAGTTATTTACAAATCCAGGAGTATCTTAAAAATTAAAGGTATGCTCGCCTTAGAAATAGGAAATGAGCAATTTAAAAAAGTTTCAAAAATATTAAGAAATAGTAAATTTAAGACTAGATATTTAATTAAAGATTATCGAGAAAATATAAGATGTATATTATCAACTTTAGAAAATTAAACTTATAATTAAGTCAAAAATCAATGAATAATAATAGAAGAAGAAGTTTTAGAGCAAGACCGCAAAGAAATAATTTTAGACGCAGAAGCAGTTCTATGAGTCCAAACGGTGGAAGTAATTTTAATAATAATGGTAACATGAATTTTAATAGAAATGGTTCTATGACCAATCCACATAATGTGGAAAAAACCATGCAAAAATTTCAACAGTTAGCAAAAGATGCTCAAAGCAGTGGAGATCCAGTTTTGGTAGAAAATTATTTGCAACATGCTGATCACTATTCTAGAAGATTGGCTGAGTTGAACGATAGAAGCCGAGATAGTTCCAACAGTGAGAAAAGCAATAATCTATCTGATACATCAAATAAAAATTTATCTAAGAATTCCAATTAAATAGATTATAAATAAATATTTATCTTAATTTAGATAATTTAAGATCAATTTTAATTCTTGCTAATTCAAATTCTTCTCTAGCTTTTCCTTTTAAAATTTTTCCAGATGGTAGCTTAAGTTTTTGAGAGTTTACTTTTTTACCATTAACAATTACCTCATAATGAAGGTGAGGTCCTGTTGAAAGACCTGTTGATCCAACATAACCAATTATTTGTCCTTGCTTTACTCTTCTTCCTTCTTTTATTCCTCGAGCAAAACTTTCCATGTGAGCATATACAGTTTCATAAGTAGAGTTGTGTTTTATCTTTACACAATTTCCACCACCACCACACCATCTTGCTCTTGTAATTTTACCTGAACCCGAAGCCATAATTGGAGTTCCGCTTGGAGCGGCAAAATCTGTTCCTTTGTGCATTTTATTGTAACCTAAAATTGGGTGTTTTCTCATACCATAAGAAGAAGATAAGCGAGCCCCATTGATAGGAGTTTTCATTAAAGATTTTACAATGCTTTTCCCTTTTAAATCGTAAAAACCAATATCACTATCATCTTTAAAATTGTAAAGGTTAATCTCTCTACCGTTAACAAACATGGAAGCATATATTATTTTACCAGTATCTTGAACAATGTTGTTATCATCTTCAAATTTTTCATATAAGATTTCAAACCAATCTCCTTTTCTAATATCTCTTTGAAAATCTACTTCAAAACCAAAAATTCTTGCAAATTCAACTATAATATTCGGTTCAATTCCAACTTCTATAGCCGAACTGTATAAATTATTTTTTATCTTATTCTTAACTACAACTTCTTTTTTATAAAGCTGGAGAATATTTTCTTTAACGATAAACTCGTCTTGATTTCTTCTTATCTCAATGCTTGAAGTATTACTTTTCGGGTATACAAGGTTTACAACAATATTAGTTCCATCTTCTAATTTTTTTAATACTAATAAAAGCTCTCTTCCGGCATATATATTTGTAAGTTTTTTTTGTTTTAAATTAGTTGATATGATCTTTATATCCTCAGCAACAATCTTAAATTTTTTTAGGATTTTTTCTACACTATCATTGTTTTCAATTAAATATCTTACTTCCTTGTAAGGACTATTAAGCTTGGATAAAAAATGATCTCCTAAATTTTTAAATTCTTCTGATTTTACTACTAGATCGAAGTTCTCAATTTCTCTCTTATTTTTTTGATTAACTAAATTAAAGACTATTATAAAAATTAAAAAGAATAAGACTACTAAGAATGAATAAAAAAAATAACTCCAACTCTTAGAATCTTCATATTTTATGTCTTTGCTTCTAATTCCTCTAAAAATTTTAAAAAAACGGCTAAAAATTTCATCTAACGTCATAGTTGTTTTCTATAAAAATTGTATAAGGTTTGCAATGGGGGAAGGATAAAAAAACCCCATATTTGCTGACTTTTATCGCTAATATACGCCTTGACTTATCACATATTTGTAATAAAAACACCGCTCACCTCAATGCAAATATTTATTATTAGCGCTAAAGGTGTGTAGATTTTAAGCATAAAATCTTAGCTTTTTTAAATTGTAAATTTTTAAGAAGAGAAGTGTGGACGGCTAGGTTAATAAAGAAATTGTCGTACACACTTTAACGAAAGTAATTTTAGTATATCTAAAATTATTAAAGCTAGTGTGCGCCGTTATTAAACTTGAGAGTTTGATCATGGCTCAGAACGTACGCTGGCGGCACGCCTAACACATGCAAGTCGAACGCAGTAGCAATACTGAGTGGCAAACGGGTGAGTATAATGTGGGAATCTGCCTTTTGGTTTGGAATAACACGGGGAAACTTGTGCTAATACCG
Organism: uncultured Pelagibacteraceae bacterium; assembly: GCA_902519635.1. The sequence continues at coordinate 4,610 of CABYKW010000011.1, read as the reverse complement.
AATAAGCCTTTACAGGGAAAGTTTTAACGCCGAAAGATGAGCCCGCACTTGATTAGCTAGTTGGTAAGGTAAAAGCTTACCAAGGCAATGATCAATAGCTGTTCTTAGAGGAAGACCAGCCACATTGGGACTGAGACACGGCCCAGACTCCTACGGGAGGCAGCAGTGGGGAATCTTGCACAATGGGGGAAACCCTGATGCAGCGATGCCGCGTGAGTGAAGAAGGCCTTTGGGTTGTAAAACTCTTTCGTCGGGGAAGAAAATGACTGTACCCGAATAAGAAGGTCCGGCTAACTTCGTGCCAGCAGCCGCGGTAATACGAAGGGACCTAGCGTAGTTCGGAATTACTGGGCTTAAAGAGCTCGTAGGTGGTTAAAAAAGTTGATGGTGAAATCCCAAGGCTTAACCTTGGAACTGCCATCAAAACTTTTTAGCTAGAGTGTGATAGAGGTAAGTGGAATTTCTAGTGTAGAGGTGAAATTCGTAGATATTAGAAAGAACACCAAATGCGAAGGCAACTTACTGGGTCACTACTGACACTGAGGAGCGAAAGCATGGGTAGCGAAGAGGATTAGATACCCTCGTAGTCCATGCCGTAAACGATGTGTGCTAGACGTTGGAAATATATTTTTCAGTGTCGCAGCGAAAGCATTAAGCACACCGCCTGGGGAGTACGACCGCAAGGTTAAAACTCAAATGAATTGACGGGGACCCGCACAAGCAGTGGAGCATGTGGTTTAATTCGAAGATACGCGCAGAACCTTACCAACACTTGACATGTTCGTCGCGAGCCTAAGAGATTAGGCTTTTCAGTTTGGCTGGACGAAACACAGGTGCTGCATGGCTGTCGTCAGCTCGTGTCGTGAGATGTTGGGTTAAGTCCCGCAACGAGCGCAACCCCTACTTTTAGTTGCCACCATTTAGTTGGGCACTTTAAAAGAACTGCCAGTGATAAGCTGGAGGAAGGTGGGGATGACGTCAAGTCCTCATGGCCCTTATGTGTTGGGCTACACACGTGCTACAATGGCACTTACAATGGGAAGCAAAGAGGCGACTCCTAGCTAATCCCAAAAATGTGTCTCAGTTCGGATTGTACTCTGTAACTCGAGTGCATGAAGCTGGAATTGCTAGTAATCGCGGATCAGCGCGCCGCGGTGAATACGTTCCCGGGTCTTGTACACACCGCCCGTCACACCATGGAAGTTGGTTACACCTTAAGGCAAAGCTTATACCTTTGACTACGGTACGATCAGCAACTGGGGTGAAGTCGTAACAAGGTAGCCGTAGGGGAACCTGCGGCTGGATTACCTCCTTTCTAAGGAAGACCAAAAATTTCTTTTGGTCTTAAAAAATTAAGTTAATGTGGCCGTCCTCATTTCTCTTCTTATTAATTAAAGTGTCTCATAAATGTGCTTAGGGGCCGGTAGCTCAGGTGGTTAGAGCGCACCCCTGATAAGGGTGAGGTCGCACGTTCGAGTCGTGCTCGGCCCACCATTTTTCATGGGGGATTAGCTCAGCTGGGAGAGCGCCTGATTTGCATTCAGGAGGTCAGCGGTTCGATCCCGCTATCCTCCACCAACTTTGACACTTTTAGTTTTTTTAAATTGTAAATAAAAATATCAATTTTGATTGTTTAGAAGACAAAGAATAAAATAAACAATCAAACAATATCTATATCCGATTGTTCGAAAAGATGAACAATCTATAAATGTTCGAATAGATGAACATTTGAATAAAAATTTAATTTAGACAGAAAATTATTTTCTGTGCATAAATCAAGCGTTTAAGGGCGTATGGCGGATGCCTAGGCACTGAAAGGCGATGAAGGACGTGGTATACTGCGATAAGTTTCGGGGAGCTGTATGCAGGCTTTGATCCGAAAATTTCCGAATGGGATAACCCACCACTTTTTGTGGTACTTTAAACTGAATTCATAGGTTTAAAGAGCTAACCCGGAGAACTGAAACATCTAAGTAACCGGAGGAAAAGAAATCAATTGAGATTCCGTTAGTAGTGGCGAGCGAAGGCGGAATAGGCCAGTAACAATGTTGAGATAATCTAAATAGTTTGGAAAAACTAACCACAGAGGGTGATAGTCCCGTAGGAGTAATGCTTAATATTGTTCTTGAGTAAAGCGGGACACGTGTAATCTTGTTTGAATATAGGGGGACCACCCTCTAAGCCTAAATACTCTTCAGTGACCGATAGTGAACTAGTACCGTGAGGGAAAGGTGAAAAGAACCCCTATTAGGGGAGTGAAATAGAACCTGAAACCGTATGCCTACAAACAGTCGAAGCTCTTTTTAGAGTGACGGCGTACCTTTTGTATAATGGGTCAGTGACTTAATTTATCCAGCAAGCTTAAGCCGTAAGGTGTAGGCGTAGCGAAAGCGAGTCTTAAATGGGCGTTAGTTGTATGAATTAGACCCGAAAACGAATGAGCTTACCATGAGCAGGTTGAAAGCAGGGTAACACTTGCCGGAGGACCGAACCAGTTGACGTTGAAAAGTCTTTGGATGACTTGTGGTAAGGGGTGAAAGGCCAACCAAATTCGTAGATAGCTGGTTTTCCGCGAAAACTATTTAGGTAGTGCGTTGAGTAAATTGATGTTTGGAGGTAGAGCACTAAAGGGGCTAGGGGAGAGAAATCTTTACCAACCCTCATAAAACTCCGAATGCCAAACATTTTACCTCAGCAGACAGACTGTGGGTGCTAAGGTCCATGGTCGAAAGGGAAAAAGCCCAGATCACCAGATAAGGTCCCTAAATCATGATTAAGTGTGAAAGGATGTGGAGACTCCTTAACAGCCGGGAGGTTGGCTTAGAAGCAGCCATCCTTTAAAGATAGCGTAACAGCTCACCGGTCTAATAGAGTTTCTGCGCCAAAGATGTAACGGGGCTCAAATCATGTACCGAATCTGTGGATTTATAATTTCTTCGGAAATTATATCTGGTAGCGGAACGTTCTGTAAGCCTGTAAAGGGATACCCGTGAGGGATCCTGGAGGTATCAGAAGTGCGAATGCTGACATAAGTAACGATTAACAGAGTGAAAAACTCTGTCGCCGAAAATCCCAGGGTTCCTGCGCAAGGTTAATCCGCGCAGGGTTAGTCGACCCCTAAGTCGAGGGCGAGAGCCGTAGACGATGGAAACAAGGTTAATATTCCTTGACCCGATGGTAGTGACGGATTTTGTAAATTGTTAACTCTTAATGGATTGAGTTAGCTGTGAAAAAGTCCCAGGAAATAGCTCCATCATAGGATCGTACCCTAAACCGACACAGGTGGATTATTAGAGTATAATTAGGCGCTTGAGAGAATGATGTTGAAGGAACTCGGCAAAATGCCTCTGTAACTTCGGAAGAAAGAGGACCCATTTTTAGGCAACTATAAGTGGGTGGCACAAGCCAGGGAGATGCGACTGTTTATCAAAAACACAGGGCTCTGCTAACACGTAAGTGGATGTATAGGGTCTGACGCCTGCCCGGTGCTGGAAGGTTAATGCGATAAGTGCAAGCTTATTTCTGAAGCCCCAGTGAACGGCGGCCGTAACTATAACGGTCCTAAGGTAGCGAAATTCCTTGTCGGGTAAGTTCCGACCTGCATGAATGGCGTAACGATATCTCCGCTGTCTCCAACATCAACTCAGTGAAATTGAATTCTCCGTGAAGATGCGGAGTTCCCGTGGTTAGACGGAAAGACCCCGTGCACCTTTACTACAACTTTATATTGGTGTTAGGAATGATATGTTTAGCATAGGAGGGAGACTTTGATGTTTCGGCGTCAGCTGAAGCGGAGTCACCAGTGAAATACCTCTCTTATTATTCTTGACATCTAACTGCTTGCCGTAATCCGGCAGCAAGACATTGTATGGTGGGTAGTTTGACTGGGGCGGTCGCCTCCCAAAAAGTAACGGAGGCGTGCGAAGGTAGGCTCAGAACGGTCAGAAATCGTTCGTAGAGTGCAATGGCATAAGCCTGCCTGACTGCGAGACTGACAAGTCGAGCAGAGTCGAAAGACGGTCATAGTGATCCGGTGGTTCTGAGTGGAAGGGCCATCGCTCAACGGATAAAAGGTACGCCGGGGATAACAGGCTGATACCCTCCAAGAGTCCATATCGACGAGGGTGTTTGGCACCTCGATGTCGGCTCATCACATCCTGGGGCTGGAGCAGGTCCCAAGGGTTTGGCTGTTCGCCAATTAAAGTGGTACGTGAGCTGGGTTCAGAACGTCGTGAGACAGTTCGGTCCCTATCTGCCATGGGTGTAGAAGAATTGAGAGGATTTGTCCCTAGTACGAGAGGACCGGGATGAACATACCACTGGTGGACCGGTTGTAGCGCCAGCTGCAGTGCCGGGTAGCTAAGTATGGACGGGATAACCGCTGAAAGCATCTAAGTGGGAAACCCACCTCAAAACTAGTTCTTCCTATAGAGCCGTAGTAGACCACTACGTTGATAGGCTGGATGTGGAAGCGCGGCAACGCGTGTAGCTGACCAGTACTAATAGCTCAATTGGCTTGATTTATGCACTGAAAAAAATTTTCTTTAAATTAAAAAAAATTGAATTGTATTTAAAAGTTATTATTCCATAACTCTAAATTAATTATTTTC
>CABYKW010000010.1 GCA_902519635.1 uncultured Pelagibacteraceae bacterium | reverse complement strand
TTTTAAAGGAGAGATGAAAAAATCGACCTGGCTCAATACTTATGAAAATTGGAATGTAGATATTGGTTTAAGCTGTGGTTTTTCTGGTAAAGCTCAAATAGGAAAAGGAATGTGGGCAATGCCTGATCAAATGGCAAATATGATGGAACAAAAAATAGGTCATCCAAAGTCTGGAGCTAATTGTGCATGGGTTCCTTCACCAACTGCAGCAACTTTACATTCGATGCATTACCACAAAATAGATGTCTTTAAAGAACAAGATAAGATTAAATCTCGAAGTAAAGCAAAATTAGAGGATATATTAGAAATACCAAAGGCAGATAGACCTAACTGGCCAATGGATGATATTAATCGAGAGTTAGAAAATAATGCTCAAGGTATTTTAGGCTACGTTGTTAGATGGGTTGACCAAGGCGTAGGTTGTTCTAAAGTTCCAGACATAAATAATGTAGGTTTAATGGAAGACAGAGCAACGCTGAGAATTTCTTCACAACATATTGCTAATTGGTTGCACCATGGAGTTTGTAAAAAAGATCAAGTTATGGATGTAATGAAAAAAATGGCTAAGATAGTAGATAATCAAAATAAAAACGATCCTAGCTATCAAAAAATGTCTGATAACTTTGAAAAATCTATAGCTTTTTCAGCTGCATGTGATTTGATTTTTAAAGGAAGAGTTCAACCTTCTGGGTATACAGAACCTCTTCTCCATCAAAAACGTTTAGAAAAAAAATCATCAGTTTAGTCACCTGTAACTGGCACTCGATTTTTGAAAGCTGAAAATAGGGTTCCATCATCAAGTTGTTCTATTTCACCGCCAACAGGTAAGCCCTGAGCTAGTTTAGTAATTTTAATTTTACCGTTCTTAATTGTATCTTCTATATAATGGGCTGTAGTTTGGCCTTCTACAGTTGCGCTAGTAGCAATAATGACTTCTTTAAGACTATTTTTTTTAATCCTTTTAACAAGAGAATCTATAAGCAAGTTCTTTTGTTCATAATTTTCACTAGAATTTAAAGTTCCACCTAAAATATGATAATGGCCTTTATAAATATTTGCAGAGTCGATCACCCACATATCTGCTAGATTTTCAACAACACAAATTTTATCATAAGTATTGTTGGTTGAACATATGCAAACTTTATCCATTATCTTTAAGTTTCCACAATCAACACAACGCACAACACTTTTGTACACTTGAGCTAATGACTTAGCCAAAGGTTTTACCATGCTATCTTTATTATTAATTAATTTTAAAATAATTCTCTTTGCCGATTTAGGCCCTAAACCGGGAAGCTTAGAGAATTGTTTTATAAGCTCGTTTATTTCAGGAATATTATTATCCATTAAAAAGGTAATTTAAAATCTGAAGGTAAATTTAACCCACCTGTAACCTTAGAGAGTTCTTCAGCAGATTTCTTTTTTAAATTTTCTTTTGCATTATTGTACGCCGCTATAATTAAATCATTTATAATTTCTTGATCTTCTTTTTTTGCTTTATCGCTAATGATAATTGATTTTAGTTCATAGTCTCCTGTTAAAATTACTTTAACTAAATTACCACCTGCTTCACCTTCTACTTCAATTTTTTTAATTTGTTCTTGTGCTTCTTTCATCTTATCTTGCATAGCTTTTGCTTTGGAGAGCATGTCAGCAAAATTAGTCATTGTCACTTTCCTCCTGAATATTTAGAAGTTTTGCATCAGGAAAAGCTGCTTCTATTTCTCGTGCCAAATCACTTTTTTTAAAATCTTCTAATTTAGACGATTGTTTTTCCATATTTTGTTCGTATACACTTTTAGCATCATTGTTTTTGCTTAAGGAAATAATCCATCTTTCTCCAGTCCAGAGTAATAGTTTTTCGGTAAGATTTTTAATAAAACTTTGATTTAATTTTTCATTAAAACTAATATCAATTTTTCCTTTATTGAAACTAACTAATTTAACATTTCTTTCTAAATCAAATTTAAGTTCAACTTCTTTTTCTTTATTAGCTTGAACAATCAAATCTTTAAAACTTGTAATTTCTATTTTTTTTTTATTAAGTTCCGGAGATAAATCTTTTATTGGATTATTTTTTATTTGATCGGTGCTTTTTAATTGGTTCTTTACCTGAGTAGATAAATTCGTTTCTAAATTTTCTTCTTTTAAATTTTCTCCGATCAAATTCTTCTGCTTAGGGTTTGCATTGCTTTCAATATTATAATTAGAAATTTCTTTTGTGGACTCAATTTTTTTAAGATGAATTAACTGCATGATATACATTTCTAAAGTCAAGTTTTCGTTTCCAACAATTCTTAGATCATCAATTGTTTTGATAGTAAGTTGCCAAAATAATCCTATGTCCTGCATATCTATATTTTTGGAATAATCTTCTACCATTTTTACTTCTGATTCAGATATTGTCATATCTTTTTCAATATGACCTAAATTTATTCTTCTGCTAAAAAGATAAAGAATTTCTAAAATGTCATTTAAAAATATTTTAGCATCTATTCCATCGTTAATAAGTTCTTTTAAATGTTGTATGGACTTTTTTTCATTGCCGCTTAAAACTTCTCTAAATAAAGATATAACTTTGCTTCGATCAGCAAGCCCCAGCATTTCTCGAACATTTGTTTCTTCTATGAAATTACTCTTACTAATAGATTGAGAAATTAAGGCTCGATCTAAAAGTGATATTGCGTCTCTTACTGAACCTTCTGATGTTCTTGCAATTAATTTAATTGCGTCGTCAGAAATTTTTCCATTTTCATTTTTTGAAATATTCTTTAAATGCACACAGAGTTTGTCAATACTAACTCTCTTAAGATCAAATCTTTGACAACGGGATAAAATGGTTACAGGTATTTTTCTTACCTCAGTGGTAGCTAAAATAAATTTTAAACTAGGAGGCGGTTCCTCTAATGTTTTAAGTAAACCGTTAAAAGCTTGTTTTGAAAGCATGTGAACTTCATCGATTATAAAGATTTTATACTTTGCGCTTGTGGGACTATACTTTGAATTTTCAATTAATTCTCTTACATCATCAATTCCAGTTTTAGAAGCTGCATCCATTTCTAAAATATCTATATGATTAGAGTTAATTATTTCTTCACAGGTAGGACAAAATTTTTCACTAGAACATATTATTTTTTCTTTGCTGTTTTTTTGACAATTTAGAGCCTTGGCAATTAATCTTGCTGTTGTTGTTTTTCCAACTCCTCTGATCCCAGTTAAAAGATAGGCATTAGGAGTTTTTCCTAGCTCTATGGCGTTCGTAATAGTTTGGGACATTAACTCTTGACCTATTAAATCTTTAAATTCCTGAGGCCTATATTTAAGAGCTAAGATTTTATTTTCTTTCATTATATATAGAGGCAGGCAACAACCTGAATAATTTTCACTACGGCTGCTTCTTTTCAGACCTGACCGGGTTTATGAAACATCCACCTGATGCCAACCTCAATATGAGTATATCAAGATCAATTTAAATACTACAAGACTAGATTTGAATTTTGTGGACTATTTTTGCCTAAATGTTGAGGCTTCATAAACACCCAAAATCTGCAAGGTTACAGTATGGAAACCAAGTTCTTCCATAGCCTTTTTTACTCCAGATTGATCTAAATGGCCCTCTAGATCTAAATAAAAATTTGCTTGATCAAAAGTATTTTTGACCGAAAAACTTTCTAGCTTGGTTAAGTTTACCTGGTTAGTTGCAAATCCTCCTAAACATTTATATAGAGCGGATGGTTCACTTTTAACTCTAAAAATACAACTAGTAATGAATTTTTTTTCCTTATTAAATTCTGGTTGTTCTATATTTTTCCCCATTATTAGAAAGCGAGTAACATTGCCCTTTTCATCTTCTATGTTCTTTTCTAAAATTTTTAATTTATAAATTTTGGCTGAAAGGTCTGAGGCGATTGCAGCAATAGATTTATCATTTCCTTCTGCTAACTCTTTGGCAGATCCCGCTGTATCAGCTGAGATGATTGGTAGAAATTTATTTTTATTAATTATTTTTTGACACTGTCCAATGGCTTGAGCATGGCTTCTAACAAATTTTATGTCTTTAATTTCTGCTTCTGGTTTAGAAAGTAAATTATGTTCCACATTTAAAAAAAATTCTCCATGAATCTGTAGTTTATATTTTGGAAGTAAATAATGAATATCAGCAACTCTTCCAGCTAAAGAATTTTCTATGGGAATGATGATTTTGTAGGTGTCATCATCATAAGCTTTTTTAAATGTTTCTTCAAAAGTTGAACAGGTTGTAATTTCTGCATCTTTAAATAAATTATTAGCAGCAATATGGGAATAAGCACCTAGCTCTCCTTGAATAGCAATTTTAACTTTTTTCATTTTTCTCCATTAAATTTTTAACTTTGATTAGATCTTCCTCAGTGTCAATACTTAACGGGGATGATTTCATATAACCAACATGAATCGACATTTTATTTTCTAAAGCCCTAAGTTGTTCAAGTTTTCTTTCTAATTCAAATTTAGATCTTTTTAAACTTACATACCTTATCAAGGCTTTATTAGTAAAGGCATAAATACCGATGTGATGATATAAATTATAAGCGGAATTTTCATCTATTCTAAAAAAATCAAATACATTTAAAAACTTATTATTTAAAAGTTTTTCTTTTACAGCGACTTTTACTACATTTGGATTATCTAATTCAGTCTTAGAATTAAATTCACTCGCTAAAGTTCCAATATCACATTTCTTTTGTTGCATATACGAAACTAAGTCAGAAATTGCCTGGGGTTGAATGTTGGGCATATCTCCTTGCAAATTAATAACTATATCTGGTTTGCTATTTAATTCTTTTTGAAAAACTTCAAATATTCGATCTGTACCGGTTTGATGATCATTTGATGTTTTAATCGCTTTGCCCCCAGCATTTTTGACAGTATCAATTATCTTTTGATCGGGTGTAGCAACAAAAACCTCCCCCACTTTAGACTTAATAGCTTGATCGTGAACATGTAGTATCATCTCTTTGTTGTTTATAAGTTTCAAAGGTTTGTTGGGCAATCTTTGAGCTTGAAGCCTGGAAGGTATTATTATTGCAATTTTATTCATAATTATGCGTCTCAAAGACGCAAAAAAATATTAAGTAATTTTAAGTATTTTTTATGTAGTCGTGCTATATGTCAACTAAGTATTTGTCAAATTTATGAACGGTTTTGAATTAAATAAAATTATAGCAGCTATCTTAGCTACAGTGGTGGTGGTTTTTGGTATTAACAAAGTTACAGATATAATATTTATTCCTGATAAGCCTCAACAATCAGCTTACAAGGTTGAAAAAATTGAACCAACTGTAGCTTCTGCTTCAAACACTGGACAGGCAGCCGTTGGAATTAATGAATTATTAGCTATGGGAACAATTGAACATGGAGAAAAAGTTTTTAAGAGATGTAGTGCTTGCCATATGATTGCAGCTGGAGGAAAAAATATGATCGGTCCCAATCTATGGAGTATAATAGGAAAAAAAACTGGTGCTGCATCTGGTTATAAGTATTCTAAAGCTTTAGCCGCTTATGGAAAAGAATGGTCATTTGAAGAAATGAATGGATTCCTAATTAAACCTTCTGCTCATATTAAAGGAACAAAAATGGCATTTGCAGGTTTAAAAAAAGAAAAAGATAGAGCTTCAGTTATTTTATATATGAACTCTAAAAGCGATAAACCTCTTCCGACACCTTAATCTAGACACCAGTTAATTATACTTTTTTGAGCATGTACTCTGTTTAACGCTTGTCTCCAAACTACTGATTGTTTACCATCAATAACATCATCTGTTACTTCTTCCCCTCTTCCTACAGGCAAACAATGCATGAAGATCGCATCAGATTTAGCTTTTTGCATTAACTTTTTATTAACTTGATAGTTCTTTAAATTTTTCTTTTTTATTTTTTTGTTCACTTTATCATTCATTGAAACCCATTTATCGGTCATAACACAATCGGAGTCTTTGACTGCTTCTTCAGGTTTTTTTGTTACTAGGAGATTTACTTTATTTTTTTTTGCCCAATTTAATATTTTTTTATTTGGCATATATTGTTTAGGGCAACCTATTTTTAATTGAAAACCGAATTTACCAGCAGCTTCTATCAAAGAATTTGACATATTATTATTGCCATCTCCTAACCAAGAAACAATTTTTCCAGTAATCAAACCTTTTGTTTCTTCAAAAGTCATTATATCTGACATAATTTGACAAGGATGGCTTTTATCTGAAAGTCCATTGATTATTGGTATATCTAAATGTTTTCCAAACTCCTCTAAATTTTTATGGGAAGATGTTCTAAGCATAACAATATCAACATATTCGGTTAATACTTTTGCAGTATCTTTTAAAGTTTCATCACCTTTTCCATAATGAATTCCATCAGGATTTAAGATTATAGAAGATCCACCAAGTTGTTTGACAGCAATATCAAAAGACATTCTTGTTCTTGTTGAGGGTTTTTCAAAAATCATTGCCATCGATTTTCCTTTAAAAGGTTTATCTTCATCGGGTGCAGATTTATTTAAATTTTTTCTATTTATTTTTCTAGATTTAGCCTCTTCGATAATCGCTCTTAAATCTTTTGAGGATAAATCAGAAATATCAATAAAATTTTTCATTTATAATTCTCACATACATTATTTAGGATTTTTAAAGCTAAATTAATTTCCTTTTTTGTAACGTTTAAAGGAGGCAAAAGTCTGACAACATTTTCTGAAGCCCTCACAGTAAGAAGCTTTTCTTTTAATAACTTATTTATAAAATCTGTTTGATCTTTATAAAGTGCAAGTCCTATCAGTAATCCTTGTCCTCTTACTTCTTTAATAATTTTTGGATATTTGTCTTTAAGTTTTCTTAATTCTTGTTGAAAATATTTTCCATTTTTTCTTACATTACTTAAAAATCCTTTTTTAGATAATACATCAATAACTGCATTCCCAACACTCATTGCTAAAGGATTGCCTCCAAAAGTGGACCCGTGAGTTCCAGGTTTCATACAGGAAGCAACTTTTTTGTTAACTAATACTGCTCCAATTGGAAAACCTCCTCCAATTCCTTTTGCGATAGGTACAATATCAGGTTTAATTTTAGCATGTTCAAAAGATAAAAATTTTCCAGTTCTTCCAATTCCACATTGGACCTCATCTAATATTAACAATATCTTTTTTTTGTTACATAGTGTTCTTAGTCCTTTTAAACAATAATCTGGGATCACTTTTATTCCTCCTTCTCCTAATACTGTCTCAACCATAATTGCTGCAGTTCTGCTAGTAATTGCTTTTTTTAATCCTTTATGATCTCCAAAATTAAAATGATCGAAGCCTTCAACTTTTGGATAAAAACCTTCAGTTAATTTCTTATTATTGCTTGCAAATATAGTGGCTAAAGTTCTTCCATGAAAACTATTATTGATACATAAAATTCTATTTTTTCTACCTTGGCCTTTAGAATAAAAATATCTTCTAGCAATTTTTATTGCAGCTTCCGTTGCTTCTGCTCCTGAATTTTGAAAGGAGACATAGTCTGCGAAAGTTTTTTGTTTAAGTCTTTTTGCTAATTTTTCTTGTTCGGGAATTGTAAATACATTTGATACATGCCATACTTTTTTACCTTGTTTTTGAATAGCCTTGTTTAAATAATCATTTGCATGTCCTAAGCAATTCACCGCGATGCCTTGAACAAAATCTAAATATTTTTTTCCATTTGTGGAATATAAAAAGCTTCCTTTTCCTCTTTTAAAAGAAATTTTTTTTCTATTATAAGTATTTAATATTGCGCTCATGTTTATGATTTTATCTTATATCCTTTTTTGAATAAAATATAAGTAGCTAACCAGCTTAAAAAGCTCAAAATTACTAAATAAATTATCCCAATCTTAATTGAACCATCTGCTACACCAATAAAACTATATCTAAACCCATCTATCATATAAAAAAAAGGATTAGCTTCACTAATAGTTTGTAAAAAACTAGGCAATCTATCTATCGAATAAAATGTACCTGATAAAAAAGATAATGGGACTATCACAAAATTAGTCACTGAAGCCATATGATCGAATTTCTCAGCCCATAAACCTGCAATAGTGCCTATGTTTCCTAATATAAAAGATGATAAAAAAGTGAATAAAACTAAAGTAAAAAAATGCTTTATTTGAATATCAATAATCAAATAAAAAGTTAAAATTGAAATAGCAGCTATCATAAAGCTTCTGGTAACTGCGGCTAAACAAATAGAAATCGTAACTTCCGCAGCAGATAAAGGTGCGTAAAGAAGATCTAAGATATTTCCTTGTATTTTACCAATCATAAAGGATGAGGATGAGTGTGAAAAAGATTGCTGTATCACCTGCATAGCAATTAATCCTGGGGCTAGAAAAATAATAAATGGAACACCTAATACTTCTCCTCTGTCAGTGCCAATAGCTAAGGATAAGACTAGTAAAAACAAAAGTGATGAAATTAAAGGAGAAAAAATAGTTTGAATCCAAACAATTAAAAATCTCAACACTTCTTTTTTGTATAAAGTCCAAGCCCCAATCCAGTTAATTAAACCAAATCTTCTTGATCCAATTTTATATTTTTTTGAAATTTCAACCATTGATAGTCTTATAACTCCTTATTAAAAAAAACTGTGCAAAACTAATGCTATTAACAGCCTTAAATCGTTTTAATGTTTTAAACTACAACATAATGTTTTAGTCATAATAAAAATACTAAATATAGCAAAGTTATACAATGAGTTGGACTAACGAGAAAGTTGAAAAATTAAAAGAACTTTGGTCAAAAGGACATACGGCTAGTCAGATAGCTGAAATGTTGGGAGACACCACTCGTAACGCTGTAATTGGTAAAGCTCATAGATTAAAATTGGAAGCGCGGGCTCCTTCAAAACAGTCAAGCTTACCTAAATCTAGAGAAAACAAGCATATAATAAAGCGTAGTCCAGCCCCAATGTCTAGAAAGGCAAAATTCCAATCAATTCTACTTGATAAGAATTTTGAAGCAGAAAACCCTAAATCTTTAGAGGAATTAACGGAAGAAACTTGTAAATGGCCTATAGGTCATCCTAATGAAGAAAAATTTTATTTCTGCGGGAGAAAACCTGAGGGTGATTTTCCCTATTGTAAACTTCATGTTTTGTATGCTTTCCAACCTAAAAACCAAAAAGAAGATGATCTGGGCGATGAAATTCCAGAATTAATAGAGAAGAAAATAAAATCTGCAGGCTAGATTATTTGCACTTTTTACAAAGACCGAAAAATTCTAAATTAAATCTTTTGAACTTCATTCCTTTTTTATGATTAAAACTAGATAAATATTTTGAGAGTTTAACATCACTAATTTCATCAACCACCTCACAACTTTCACAAATTGAAAACGCTGTAGCTTTTGAAATTTCACAATCAGAATTTTTACATGCAACAAAAGCATTTTTACTTTCAATTTTATGAATTTTTCCTATCTCAACTAATTTATCTAATGCTCGATAAACTTGTGGTGGAGCATTAATGCCTTTCTTCTGAACATTATAAAGTATCGTATATGCCTTTAAGGGCTCTGGAGATCTATCAATTAAATCAAAAATTATTTGCTGATTTTTGGAAAGATTGTTTTCTTTATGCATTCTAGTCATTGTACTGATTCTTCATTAATTTTTCAATTTAATCGATTGTTTAATTTTTACTAATGAAAGTATGAATAAAAACAAGGAAGCCGCAATGATTGATGGCCCTGAAGATGTATTAAACTGTAACGAAGTAAACAAACCCAAAATTACAGACAACAAACCTCCAAGTATTGAATAAATTACCATACTCTGAGGGCTTGAAGAAATATTTCGTGCCATTGCAGCTGGTATGATTAACATTCCTGTAATTAATAATAGTCCAACCATTTTAATTGAAATAGCAATTATCCCAGCCATTAAAATAGTAAATATAGCTTTAGCTCTATCAGGATTTAAACCTTCAGCTTCTGCTAATTCATAATTTACTGTTGATGCAAATAAAGGTTTCCAAATCAATTTAAGAATTAAAAGTATTAATGGCCCCCCTATCCATATAATTAATAAATCATCAGCTGTAACTGCTAATATATCCCCAAATAATAATCCCATGATATCGAACCTTATGAATGTTAAAAAACCAATTACAACCAGTCCAACTGCTAAAGATGAATGAGCCAAGAGTCCTAATAAAGCATCACCTGGTAGATTGGTTCTTTTTTGAAGCTGTATCAAAATTAATGCAATTAAAGATGAAATTATGAATACTGAAAGAGCAATGTTAAATTCCAAAGTATAAGCTAGCGTAACTCCAAGTAAAGCAGAGTGGGCAAGAGTATCACCAAAATATGATAATCGTCTCCATATAACAAAGCATCCAAGAGGCCCAGTTACAAATGCAATACCAAGTCCAGCAACTAACGCTCTTATAAAAAAATCATCAAACATTTAATTTTTTTTTATTTCACCTTCACTTGTATGAATATGATCATGACTATGTTTGTATCTTGTTAATATTTGAGAGGCTTGTTCTCCAAATAAAGCTTTATATTCATTATTTTTTGCAACATCTAATGGAGAGCCTGAACAACAGACATGACCGTTTAGGCAAACAACATGGTCAGTAGCGCTCATTACGGTATGTAAGTCGTGAGAGATTAATAGGATTCCACAATTCAATTCATCTGAAATTTTCTTTATAAGTTCGTATAGAGCAATTTCGCCAGTAAAATCCACTCCTTGTACTGGCTCATCAAGTACTAAAAGATCTGGTTTTTTTGAAATAGCTCTTGCAAGCAATACTCTTTGAAATTCACCGCCTGATAAGTCACCCAAATTTTTATCTTTAAGATGAATAACACCTGTTAAAGATAAAGCTTCGTTAATAGCTTCATCTTTAAGATTTTCAGTTAGTACCATGAAATCATTCACTCTAAGTGGCAATGTCCAATCAATTGAGATTTTTTGAGGAACATATCCAACTTTATTCGTATATTTTTCAACTTCTCCATCAATTTTTTTATAAATTCCTAAAGCAATTTTAGCTGTGGTGCTTTTTCCAGAACCATTAGGACCAATAAGAGTAACTATTTTACCCTTTTCAATTTGTAATGACACTCCTTTAACGAGCCATTTGCCGTTTATACGAAAACCAGCTTGTTTTAATTTTACTAAAATATTTTGATTTAAGCTCATTTTATCTCTTGACTCTAAAATGTTATATTATTACATACTGTTATATTATAACAATTCTAACATACTATTATTATGAAAAACATTAAAAAATTACCATTTATATTATCAATATTATCTCTATTTATTATTTTCTCGCCAGCAAAAGCTGACATCAAAGTAGTTGCATCAATAAAACCTATACACTCATTAGCAAGTTATTTGATGGATGGGGTAGGTAAACCAGATTTAATAGTAGATGGATATGCTTCACCACACGGATTTGCAATGAAACCGTCTCACGCAAAAATGTTACAAAATGCTGATTTAATTTTTTGGGTTGGTGAAGACTTAGAAAGTTTTTTGGAAAAACCATTAAAATCAATAGCAAAGAAAGCTGAAAAAATAGAATTAATGGAAATTAAGGGATTAAAAAAATTGGAATTTAGAGAAAGAAACATTTTTGAAGGACATGATGATCATGGACATGACGAGCATAAAAAAGAAGACGAACATAAAGAACATGGTCATAAAGAAGATAAACACGATGAACATGGTCATGACGATCATAAAGAAGACGAACATAAAGAACATGGTCACAAAGAAGATAAACACGATGATCACCATGAGCATGCTCACGGTGAACATGATCCACACATTTGGCTAGATCCAATGAACGCAAAAGTGATTTTAAAAGAAATGGCAGAGCATTTAATAGAAAATGATCAAAAAAATGCATCTACGTATAAAGCTAATTTAAAAAAAGCACTCAAAGATTTAGACAAACTTACAAAAAAAGTAAAATCTGAGTTAAATAAAGATTTTAAATCGATTGTTTTCCATGACGCCTATCAATATTTTGAAAAAAGATTTGATGTAAATGTTTTAGGAGCTTTTACTGTAAATACAGATGTATTGCCTGGAGCTGAACAATTATCTGAAATCAGAGAAATAATTGAGCATGACAAAGTAAGTTGTGTGTTTTCTGAACCTCAATTTAATCCTGACATAATCAATGCAGTAGCGAAAGATATGAATATTAAAACTGGTGTTTTGGATCCATTGGGAGCCACTTTAACTCCAGGAAAAACTTTATATTTTGATCTAATTAGCAATATGTCTAAGTCCTTTAAAAGTTGTTAATTTTTTAGGTCAAAGTATCTTTCTCGTCTAAATTATAATAAATTCTAAATGAAGAATATAATTATAGGAGAGATCAGATGTTTATTAAAAAATATCTTAAATGGATAAGCACTTTTTTAGTTTTAACAGGCATTTTATTAACTAACTTAAATATGTATCCAATAAATATAATGTTTCATGGTGCTGGAGTTGTAGGTTGGACCATAGCTGGATTTTTATCAAAGGATAAAGCAATTCTTACTAACTTTGGGTTGCAAATACCTTTATTTATGGTTGGATTTTATCAAGTTATATTTCAATAAATAGCGCTAAAAATTATCCCGTGAAATCAACATGTGAAATATAATTATACATGAAAAAAATTATTTTTTTTTTTTTTAATTGATTTTAAGAAAAAATTTTTTAAAAAAGATCAAAGCGCTATTCAAAATAAAAAATAAATAAATTTACCCCCTAGACAGAATTTTAAAGAAAGTTA
The DNA here is from genome assembly GCA_902519635.1 of uncultured Pelagibacteraceae bacterium. The sequence continues at coordinate 4,032 of CABYKW010000010.1, read as the reverse complement.
TAAGTGGAATTATCTTATGGATTTAACTCTGATTTATACAATAGTTGGTTTTGCACTTGCTGGTTACAGTGTAATAGCTAATGACTCTATTCAAACATTAGGTACATTTATTGCATCAAAGAAAAAATGGTTTGCTTGGTACATTTTAGCAGGCTCTGCTTCATTTGTTATGATAATTGCACTTGCATGGGGTTGGTATAGTTATGATGGTGACATTTCTTATGGAAGATTAACAAGAATACCTTATCAAGAAATTCAATGGTATCATGCTGTTGCTCCTGCAATTCTCTTGATATTAACAAGAGTTGGAATTCCAGTTTCAACTACATTTTTAGTTCTTTCTGCATTTGCATCAACAGTAGTTTTAGAAAAAATGCTTGTAAAAAGCATTGTAGGTTATGGTATCGCTGCAACTGTTGCTTATATATGTTGGATCGTAGTTTCTAAATTTATAAATGAAAAGCTTGATGAAGTTACTGGTGATAAATCGATTGCATTTTGGCGTAATTCCGTTTGGGTAACATCTGGTTGGTTGTGGTGGGTTTGGTTATCGCATGACGTGGCCAATATTGCTGTGTACTTGCCAAGACAATTAGATATTTCGTTACTATTAATTGTAATGGCTTATTTTACAGCATTACTTTTTTATATTTTCTATATTCACGGTGGACCTATTCAAAAAGTGGTTCTGGAAAAAACAGGAACAAGATACGCTCGTTCTGCAACGATTATTAACGTAATTTATGCTGCTGTTCTTTTTTACTTTAAAGAACTGAACGATCTTCCAATGTCAACGACTTGGGTATTTGTTGGATTGTTGTGCGGGAGAGAGCTTGCAATTTCCACAATGAATAAAGATTACAAATTTAAATATGTGTTTCCACTGATAGGAAAAGACTTTGTGAAAATGATATTTGGTTTAAGTGTTTCGGTAGCAATAGTGCTAGCAATTCATTACTTTATAATTCCTAAGGGATTATATTAATCATCAAGACTATTTTTTCTTCTGGAGATCTTCATAAATTTTTTTGAGATCTTCAGGAGATAAATTTTTATCTTTCAACTTATCTAAAATCTCCTCATCTTCTTGGCTGACATTCTCATTTCTTTGTTGCTCTTTTACTTCACTTCTAGCTTCAAATCCTTTTTTGATATGTTTTGCTGATACTAAAATTACGATGATGGCAATAATAACCGCTAAAGATAAAAATAATAATGTCATCAGTTCTATTTTACCCTTCCAAAAATATTTAATAATAACACGCCTGAGATAATTAAAATTAAACCTAAAGTACCGTAAATATTTGGTGATTGGTTATATTTTAAAATTCCAAAAATCGTAACTGCTGTAATTGTAAGAGCTCCATAAGTTGCGTAAGTAAAACCCACAGGGATAACGCTCATAGCTTTTGAGAGACAGAATATACATACGGTCATATTGGCTATACAAAAGAGAGTTGGTCCAAGTTTAGTAAACCCTTCTGTAGTTTTTAAAAAACTGTTTGAAGTAATACCAGTTAGAGTTGCTAAAATTAAAAAAATATAACCTGATAATAAACTAATACTTTTCATTGTACTTTCGCAAACTGTCCGCCATCTCTATATCTCCACAACCATTTTTTCATAGCTTCCTCAACGTCAGATGGTTTTACGTTTAGGTCTTCTAAAGTTAAATGATTATTTGAAACGATATTATCTGCTTCAGATAATATTTTACATTGATCAATCGTTAACATTGGAGGAATGGGAAGCATGCTCATAAGTACGCTTTGAGTTTTAGCTAGTGGCATTGGCATTTCTACTACAAATCTTTTTTTATTGAGAGTTCTCATAATTGATTTAACCATATCTCCAAAACTTATAACTTGTGGTCCCCCTATTTCATAAATTTTTCCATGATTATCTTTTGCTTCAATTGCCTTAACAATTGTATCCGCTACATCTGAAACTAATATAGGTTGAAATTTATAATTCATTTTAACAACTGGTATGATGGGTAAAATGCTTAACTTAGAAAACAAATTTGTAAAATTATCCTCAGTTCCACAAACAACGCTTGGTCTTATGATTACAGTATTTTTAAAATTTGTGAGCGCTTTAACCTCCCCTTGAAATTTTGATCTTTGATATAAAGATTGTGAAGTGTCACTTGCTCCAATAGCACTTACATGAATAAATTTTTTGACATCTGATTGGGCACATATTTTTGAAATCGCTTCAGGTATTCCTTCGTGAATATTTTTAAATTTTTGTTTTCTTGTCTCATAAAGAATGCCGATTAAATTAATTACAACATCAGAGTTCTTAATTGATTCTTTTAATTCATCAAAGTTGTTGGGATTCCAATTAATTAACTCTATTGAACCTGGTGTGGCTTGGGTCTTTAAATAACCTTTTTGAAAAGCATTTCTTGTAGATATGATGCATCTATAGTTTTTCTTGGTCAAATTTCGAACAAGATATCTTCCTATAAAACCACCACCACCTAAAATTGTGCAAATTTGATTTTTCATGATATTTAGAAACTATATATGAAAATAATTAAGATTAAAGAGGACATAAGTTCAGAGATAGCCAAATCTTTTAAAAATAGTATTGCAATCGACACCGAGGCTACTGGCTTACAAATTCCTGAAAGAGATAAATTAAGTCTGATCCAAATCTGTGATGAAAAAGAAAATGTTTACATTATTCAACCAAATAAAAAAACATACAAAGCTCCAAATTTAGTTTCAGTTTTAGAGAACGATAAAATTCTAAAAATTGGTCATTTTTTAAGGTTTGATAAAAGTGCATTGGAATTTTTTTTAAAATGTAAAATGAAAAATATTTTTGATACTAAAATAGCTTCAAAAATTGTTAGAACTTATACGGATGCTCACGGTCTAAAAAATTTAGCCCAAGAATTTTGCAATAAAAATTTAGATAAACGCCAAGGCAGCAGTGATTGGAACAAAGATATCAATGATCTTTCAGATAAACAATTAGAGTACGCTGCTAATGATGTAATTTATTTGCATAAAATTAAGTCTGAGTTAGAAAAAATGCTTATAAGAGAAAATAGAATGGAGTTATTTAAAAGTTGTATAACTTTTTTAAACACAAGAGTTGAACTTGATCAAAACGGATTTAAGTTTGATATTTTTGAACACTAATGAGTAAAAGGGATTATATAAATTTAGCTAAAAAGGCTGCTAATATACAAATTAAAGAATTAAAAAAAATTAATAAAGTTTTTAACAATTCTTTTATCAAAGCAGTCGACTTAATTTTAAATTGCAAAGGTAAAGTTGTTTTTGGAGGCATTGGTAAATCAGGATTAATTGCTAGAAAAATTTCAGCAACATTTTCAAGTGTTGGAATTCCAAGTTTCTTTTGTGATCCTGCCCAAGCCTTACACGGAGATATGGGTCAAATAGAAAGAAAAGACATCTTAATTATTTTTTCTTATTCAGGAAATACTGCAGAGCTAACGAACATGCTTAAATACGCTAATCGTTTTAGAATAAAGATAATAGGTGTTGCTTCTAAACCTGATAGCCTTCTTCTTAAAGCAAGTGATATAAAAATTTTACTACCAAAAGTTAAGGAATCTGATGTAACGGGAATGGTTCCAACATCAAGCACATCCATTACCATGTTGCTTGGAGATTGCTTAGCTACGACTGTTATGCGTAAAAAAAATTTTTCTAAAGAAAAATTTAAAGTGTTTCATCCAGGAGGAAACATCGGCAGTGCTTTACTTTTAGCAAAAGATATTATGGTCACTGGAAATAGACTTCCACTAATAAATTTCAAAAAGAAATTAAATGATGCATTAAAAGTTATGAACCAAAAAAAGTTGGGTATTGTAGTGATACTAAAAAATCAAAATATAGTTGGCTTGGTTACTGATGGAGATTTAAGAAGAGAGATGAAATTTATTTCAAAAACAAATAATCTTACTAAATTTATGACAAAAAAACCTATGATGATTAATGAAAGCATGCCAGCTTCTAAAGCTTTAGCAATTATGAACGAGAAAAAAATTAC
>CABYKW010000009.1 GCA_902519635.1 uncultured Pelagibacteraceae bacterium | reverse complement strand
ATTTGGAGTAACTGTGGTGGATTAACCGGAAAATATTATGAACGTACCTAAAGTAGACATTAAACAATTATTAGAAGCGGGAGTTCATCTCGGACACAAGACTTTAAGATGGAATCCAAAAATGAAAGAATACATTTTTGGAGAAAAAAACTCTATTCATATTATTGATTTAACTCAAACAGTTGATTTTTTAAAAAATGCTTTAGTGGAAGTGCATAAAACCATATCTGCAGGCGGAAAAATACTTATTGTTTCTACTAAAAAACAAGCATCTGAACAAGTTAGTGACTTAGCAAAAGAAACAGGGCAGTTTTTTGTAAATTATCGATGGTTAGGGGGAATGCTTACAAATTGGAATACAATACAAAATTCGATTAAGCGATTAAAAAAATTGGATCAGCAATTATCAAAAGAAAATTTAGGTTTTACAAAGAAAGAAATTTTAAAGTTTAGTAAAGAGAAAGAAAAACTTCAAAGATCATTAGGTGGTATTTCAGAAATGAAAAAAACTCCTGATTTAATTTTTATAATCGATACAAATGTAGAATCCTTAGCAGTTGCCGAAGCAAAAAAACTAGGAATTCCAATCATAGCAATTTTAGATACTAATTCAGATCCGACAGGAATCAACTTTCCAATACCAGGTAATGATGATGCTAGAAGATCTATAAATCTTTATTGTGATTTACTAAAAGACACAATTAAAGATGCAGAAAAGTTTATAAAAGATCCTGAACCTAAAGAAGAAAAAAAATCTGAAAAAGACAAAAAATCTGGAAAAGAAAAAAAATAAAATTATTTATTTACTGAATGTCAAATAAAGATTTATTAGATAATATCAAAAAACTTAGAGAACTTACTGGTGTGGGGTTCAAAGATTGTAAATCAGCTCTTGATGAAACAAAGGGTGATATAGAAAAATCTATAGAATTTCTAAGAAAAAAAGGTATTGCAAAAGCTTCAAAAAAAATGAGCAGAACAGCCTCAGAAGGTTTAGCCTTAGTAAAAGAAAAAGATAACAAAGTTTCTATTATTGAAATTAATAGCGAAACAGATTTTGTTGCCAAAAATAAAGATTTTATATCTTTTTGCAAAGAACTTTCAGAAATAAATTTTTTAACCTTAGGAAATTTAGATAAACTTAATGATTTTAAAATGAGCAGTGGAACATCAGTAAAAGATACTTTAATCACTTTAATAGCAAAAATTGGAGAAAAAATAACTATTAGACGTGCTAGTTATTTTGATAATAATAAAGGTTTAAATTTTTTTTATGTTCATTCAGCGATAGAAAAAAATATAGGCAAAATAATCTCTGTAGTTAAATTAGATGGAATAGTAAAAGGTAAAAATGAAGATGTTGGAAATAAAATTGCTATGCATATTGCAGCATCTAATCCTCTAGCAATAGATAAAGACGGAATAAAAAAAGAAATAATTGATAAGGAATTAGAAATAATAAAAGCAGAAATTACTAATTCAGGAAAACCTTCAGACATGGCAGAAAAGATATCAAAAGGCAAAATTGCCAAATTTATCAATGATAATACTCTTTTAAATCAAATCTGGATAATGGACCCTAAAAAGAAAGTATCTGATATACTTAAAGAAAATAAAATTGAAAAAGAAATAAAGATATTAAATTTTATTAGATATAAAGTTGGCGAAGGGATTTAGAAATGAGTTCAGAATTCAATGAGAATAACTATTCATCTAAGATGGATAAAAGTATACAATCATTAAAAAAAGATTTATCCACACTTCGAACTGGAAGAGCTAATTCCAACATGCTGGATACCATAAAAATTGATGTTTATGGACAATTGATGCCTATAGACCAGCTTGGGACAGTTAGTGTTCCAGAAGCACGATTGATATCTATTCAAGTATGGGACAAAGCGAATGTAACTTTGATAGACTCAGCTATACAAAAATCAGAACTAGGTATTAATCCTCAAATAGATGGTCAAATAATTAGATTAAGAATTCCTGATTTAACAGAAGAAAGAAGAAAAGAATTGATAAAAATTTTAAAAGGTATGGGAGAAAAAGGAAAGGTATCAATTAGAAATATAAGAAGAGAAGCCAATGAAGAGTTAAAAAAAAAACTTAAAGATAAAATTATTTCAGAGGATAAAACTAAATTATTTGAAAAAAATATTCAAAAACTCACTGATGTTAATATTGAAAATATAGATAAAATTTTGACTGAAAAAGAAAAAGAGATATTACAGATATGAACAAACTCAACCACGTTGCCTTCATTATGGATGGTAATGGAAGGTGGGGAAAAAAAAGAAATAAAGGAAGAAATTTTGGTCATTTAAATGGAGTCAAAACAGTAAAAAAAATTGTTAAAAGTTCAATAAAATTAAGAATTCCTGTATTAACATTTTACGTATTTTCAACAGAAAATTGGAAAAGGCCCCAATCCGAAATTAATTTTTTGTTCAAACTTATAATTAATTATTTTAAAAAAGAATTGAACAATGTTGTTTCAAATGGAATTAAAATAAATATCATAGGTCAAATAAATAAATTACCATTAAAGATAAGATCTAAATTAAAAGAGGTTGTTAAATTAACCAAAAAAAATAAAAAGATAATTGTTAATTTAGCTATAAATTACGGATCTAAAATTGAAATAGTAAATGCTTTAAAAAAGTCAAAAAATAAAAACAAAATCAGTGTAAATTCATTACATAAAAATCTTTACACTAATAATTTGCCAGATCCTGATGTATTAATTAGAACTGGAGGTCACAAAAGATTAAGTAATTTTATGTTGTGGCAACTTGCTTATGCAGAAATTTATTTTTTAGAAAAACTGTGGCCTGATTTTAATGAACAAGATTTAAAGAAAGTAATAAATAATTTTAAGAAAGTAAAAAGAAATTTTGGATCAATTTAAATATGTTAGAAAGTTTTAAAAAAAGATTTTATACCTCAATTGCTTTATTATTTTTATTATCATTAATGATTATTAACAAATATATCATGGCCTTTTTTTTGATGGTAATTGGTATCTTTTCAACATTAGAATTTTTTAAAATTATAAAAAAAATATTTATAAAAAATAACTTAAAGCAATTTTTTTTTAATGTTATCTTTATAGTTTATATTTTTTTATTTTGTACATATTTTCTAATTCTTTCGTCATTTTTACACTTGAAAATTTTAATTTTTTTAATTTTGCTAACTTGTGTAGCTTCAGATATCGGAGGATTTTTATTTGGAAAAATTTTGAAAGGACCTAAATTAACAAAGATTAGTCCAAACAAAACTATTTCAGGTGCAATAGGTTCTTTAATATTTTCATCTTTTTCAATATTTATTATGATTTATTATTTAACTAAAAGTTTCGATCCATATATATTATTAATCGGATGTATAATTTCAATTAGCTGTCAGATAGGTGATTTATTTTTTTCATATTTAAAAAGAAAATCATTTTTGAAAGATAGTGGTAATTTTTTACCTGGTCATGGAGGTATATTGGATAGAGTAGATGGAATGTTGTTGGGTATTCCAGTTGGATTTTTAACTTTCCTTATTGTTTATTAATATGAAAAAAAATGTCTCTATTTTAGGTTCTACAGGATCAATTGGCTTGAGCTCATTAATGATATTTAAAAAAAAAAATAAATTATTTAAAATTTATATTTTAGCAGCAAATAAAAATTTTAAACTAATTTGCAAACAAATTAATCAATTTAAACCTGAGATATTTATTATTAATGACCTAAAAGTCTTTAAAAAAGTTAAGAGAAAATTTAGGAATAAAAAAATTAAAATAATTCAAGATATTGATATAAAAAAGAATTATTTTAAAAAGTCTGATATAACAATTGCTGCAATTCCTGGGATTGCTGGCTTAAAACCAACAGTTGAATTAACTAAAATAAGTAAAAAAATTTTAATTGCTAACAAAGAGTCTGTTATTTGCGGATGGAACTTATTAAAAAAAACTGCTTCAAAACACAATACTAAGATTATTCCTGTAGACTCAGAACATTTTTCAATCATGCAATTATTAAAAAATCAAAAGATAAATGATATCAAAAAAGTTTATCTTACAGCTTCAGGAGGTCCTTTTTTAAATTTTAATATTTCTAAATTAAAATATGTTAAACCTCGTCAAGCTATAAAACATCCCAAATGGAAGATGGGAAAAAAAATCTCAATTGATTCAGCAACTTTAATGAACAAAATTCTTGAAGTTATTGAAGCCCATAAACTTTTTGAAATTGATATCAATAAGTTTGAAGTTGTTATACACCCTGAATCTTTAATTCATGCAATTATTGAATTTAAAAATGGTTTGTATAAATTTATTTATCATGAAACTTCCATGCTTATTCCTTTGGCTAATGCTATTTTTGATAATAAGTTAGATATTGATGATTTTTTAAAACCTAAATCGAACTCTAAAAAATCAATTTTTTTTCAAAGTTTAAATTTTTTAAAAGTAGATAAAAAAAGATTTCCAATTATAAATCTTAAATCTAGGCTAAATGAGCATTATTCTTCCCCAATTATAATAAATGCAGTTAATGAAATATTAGTTGATCAATATATTCTTAAAAAAATACATTTTACTTCCTTTTATAACTATATATTGCAGGTACTGAACGATAGAAATTATAAGAAATATGCTATAAAAGAGCCTAAAAGTATAAGTCAAATAATGCAGGTAGATCAATGGTCAAGGAGAGTTGTTTATAAAAAAATATTAACTAAAAAAAATGCGTAAATTATTTATAGTTTTCTTTTTATCTTATTTTTATCACGTCTTTTTACAGGGCGAAATTATTAATAAAGTGGAAATCTCAGGCAATAAAAGGGTAAGTAAAGAGACTATCCAAATATATGGAGATATTAATATTAATAGAGACTATTCAGAGGAAGATTTAAATAAAATATTAACGAATTTGTATTCTACTAATTTTTTTGAAGATGTTAAAATTGAATTATCAAATGGTATTTTATCTGTACAGGTAAAAGAATATCCAGTTATAAATGAACTTGTTATACTAGGCGAAGATAGCAAAAGATATAGAGAAAGAATTTTTGAATTGATAAGTCTAAAACAAAAAGACTCATTTATTGAAAACAGATTAACAAAAGATGTTGAAACAATTAAAAAAATTTATGCTAGTGGAGGTTTTAATTTTGTAAAAGTAAATACGAAAATAAGAAAAATAGATAAGAATAATTTAGATTTAATTTTTGAGATTGATAGAGGTAAGGAGACTAGAATTTCAAAAATTACTTTTACTGGCGACAAGAAGGTAAGAGAGAAAAGGTTGAGAGCAGTAATAGCTAGTGAAGAACATAAATTTTGGAAAGTCATATCTAGAAATACAAAATTTAGTCAGAGCTTAATTGATTTAGATAAAAGATTATTAGAAAATTATTATAAATCATCAGGTTATTACGATGTACAAATCTCTTCTCAATCAGCAGAAATTAATCCTGAAAGCCAGGAAGTGGAAATAACATACTCAATAGATGCAGGAAAAAGATATATTATAAATAAGATTGTTACAAATGCAGACCCAGTATTTGATAAAAATTTATTTTATCCTTTAAATGAAAAATATAAAAAAATTGTAGGCAGTTATTATTCTCCTTTTAAAATAAAATTATTACTAGAAGATATTGATGAATTAATTGAAAAAAAGAACTTACAATTTGTTGAACACAATGTTGAAGAGATTGTAGAAGGAGATACAATATCAATCAAATTTAATATATTTGAAGGTGAAAAAATATTAGTCGAAAGGATTAATATTCTTGGCAACAATGTTACAAATGAAAGCGTTATAAGAAGTGAACTATTATTAGATGAAGGCGACCCTTTTACTAATTTAAAATTAAGTAAATCTATATCAGAAATTAAAGCTAGAAGAATTTTTGGAGAAGTTAATTCTTCAATTTCAACTGGTTCCTCTTCGGATTTAAGAATAATTGATATTACAGTTGAAGAAAAACCTACAGGTGAGGTTAGCGCAGGAGCAGGAGTTGGTACTAATGGAGGATCATTCGCTTTTATGGTAACTGAAAATAATTGGTTAGGAGAAGGAAAAGCCGTTTCTTTTGATGCTGACATTAGTGAAGAATCAATTAAAGGTACACTAAGCTATGTTGATCCAAATTATGATTTTCTAGGAAATTCTTTAAACTATTCAGCAAGTAGCACTAAAAATGATAAACCTGACCAAGGTTATGAAAACACTATTATCGCAGCAAGTGTTGGGACAGGATTTGAACAGTATGAAGATATATTTGCAAAATTAGGTATGAACTTAACTTTTGATGATTTACAAACACAAGATAGTGCTTCAGATTCATTAAAAAAACAAGCAGGTGATTTTACAGAATTTTCTGCATACTATGGTTTTTCATATGATACGCGAGATAGAGCTTTTATGCCAACAGAAGGAAGTATTATTGGATTTGACCAAAGCTTTCCAATTTATGCAGATAAGGCCTTTTTAGGTAACACTTTATTTGCAAGTGGATACAAAACTCTCGGTGAAAATATTATTGGGGCAAGTAAAGTGTATTTTACTTCTGTTCATGGATTAGGTGATGATAATGTTAGATTAAGTAAAAGAAGAAATTTATCTTCAAAGAAATTAAGAGGATTTAAAAAAGGTAAAGTTGGTCCAAAAGATGGAGGAGACCATGTGGGCGGTAACTATGCAGTTGCTGTTAATTTCGAAGCAAACTTGCCAAATTTATTACCAGAGGCAACAAAAACAGATGTGGGATTATTTATGGATTTAGGAAATGTTTGGGGAGTGGATTATGATGACAATATTGATGATGCAAGCAAATTAAGATCATCTGTAGGTGCAGCAGCAAGCTGGATGTCTCCAATAGGACCAATGACTTTTGTTTTATCGAAAAATATTACAAAATATTCTTCAGATGAAACAGAAAGTTTTAATTTCAATTTAGGCACAACTTTTTAATATGAAATTTTGTAAAAAAATATCATTTATCTGGATTTTATTTTTAATTTTTCAGACAAATGTGTTAGCAGAAGTTCCTCACTATTTAGATTTTAAATATATTTTAAATCAAAGTGATGCTGGAAAAAAAGCTCAAACTTTTTTAAAAAATAAATTAGATAATGGAATAAAAACACTTCAAAAAAAGGAAAAAATTATTCAAGAAGAAGAAAAAAAAATTATTCAACAAAAAAAAGTTATATCTGCTGAAGAATATAAAAAAAAAGTTACCACTTTAAGGAGCAAAGTTGACTCACTTCAAAAAGAAAGGAACTCTCTTTTGTCAAATGTTTCTAAGCAAAGATCAAAAGCTAAAGCAGAACTTCTTAAAAATTTAAACCCAATAATAAAGGAATATATGAAAGAAAAAAATATTAGAATGGTGTTAGATAAAAAAAATATGTTGCTTGCTGATGATAGTTTAGATATTACGCAAGAAATTGTTAAACGACTTAATAGTAAACTAAAATCAATTAAATTAAACTAAATAGTTTAATGTTACCTATAGTGTTTTTTAAAAAAAAATCTTGTTTTATTAATACTCTTTTTTTAAATTTAAAATCAAAAAAAAATATTAAGGTAAACAATATAAATACGTTAAAAAAATCAAAAAAATTTGATTTAACTTTTTTTGACTCAATTAAATATAAATCTCATGCATCAAACACCAAAGCATCTTTTTGTATTACAACAAATAAATTAGAGAAGTTTTTACCACAAGAAGTCGAAAAAATAATTGTAAAAAATGTTTTATTAGAACTAGCAAAAGCTTTAAAAAAAATGTATCCAGAGGCTGATATTGATTATCCTGACTTATCATTAAAATTGCCAATTAAAAATAAATATAAAAGTGTAAAATTTGGTAATAATGTTTTAATTGGTAAAAATGTTAAAATTGGTAATAATAGTGTTATTGGGGCCAATTCGATAATTGAACATGACGTAATTATAGGCAGTAATTGTGTAATTGGTTCTCATGTAATTTTAAAAAATTCAATTTTAGGTAATAATGTAGTGATCCAAGATGATTGCAAAATAGGTTTAAAAGGTTTTGGTTTTATTCCTCTAAAAGAAAAAAATCTTAAGATTCCTCACATCGGAAGAGTTTTAATTGATGATAATGTTGAAATTGCATCCGGATGTACAATAGATAGAGGTTCGGTTGATGATACAGAAATTGGAAAAAATTCATACTTGGATAATCAAGTTCACGTGGCACACAATGTTAAAATTGGATCTAACTGCATGATAGCAGGGCAAGTGGGTTTTGCTGGAAGTTCTACTATTGGCAACAATGTTTCTATAGGAGGTCAAGCAGGTATCTCCGGTCACCTTACTATAGGTAATAATGTTAAGATAGGTGGAGGTAGTGGAGTTGTAAAAGATATTGAAGATAATGAAATAGTAATGGGATATCCGGCTGTTCCACTAAAGGATTTTATTAGAAATTCAAAAAAATAATTATGAGCGAAACAGAAATAGATAAAAAAAAGATAGAGAGCTTATTACCTCATAGAGAGCCTATGTTGTTAATAGACAGATTAACTAAAATAATTCCACTAAAATCTGCAACAGCAATAATGAATGTAAAAAAAGATGGCTTTTACGTACAAGGTCATTTTCCAGGACAACCGGTAATGCCTGGTGTATTAATCGTTGAGGCCTTTGGCCAAGCTGCTGCTGCTTTAACTGCTCATGGTATAGATCCAAAAGAATATGCCAATAAATTAGTTTATTTAATGAGCGTAGATAAGGCTAGGTTTAGAAGTCCAGTTATTCCAGACTGCGAATTGCACTTAGAAATCGAGGCTATTAGATCTCATGGTAGAGTTTGGAAGTATAAAGGCATAGCAAAGGTTGAAGGAAAAAAAATGGCTGATGCTGAATGGTCAGCAACAATTGTAGATAGAAAATAATGATTCATAAATCCAGCGTAGTAGACTCTAAGGCTAAAATTTCAAATAATGTTAAAATTGGTCCATTTTGTTATGTCGGTCCAAATGTTTTTCTTGATGATAATGTTGAGCTGATCTCCAATGTCCACATTGAAGGCAATACGAAAGTTGGAAAAGGAACTAGAATTTTTCCATTTGCAGCTATTGGCACTCAGCCACAAGATTTAAAATATAAAGGTGAAAAAAGCAGTATTGAAATAGGGGAAAATAATTTAATACGAGAATATGTTACGATAAATCCAGGTACTGCAGGAGATAGATTAAAAACAACTATAGGAAATAACTGCTTACTTATGATTTCTTCTCATGTAGCCCATGATTGTGTAATTGGTAATAATGTAATTATAGCAAATAATGTTCCATTAGGAGGTCACGTTACAATTGAAGACTCAGTAGTTATAGGAGGAAATTCTGCAGTTCAACAATTTACAAGAATAGGAAGACTAGCAATGATTGGTGGGATGACCGGTGTTTTAAAAGACGTTATACCGTTTGGCTTATCTATTGGTAACAGAAATTATTTAGAAGGATTAAACTTAATTGGATTAAGAAGAAAAAAATATGAAAATCAAAAAATTATGGGATTAAGCAAAGCCTATAAAGAAATATTTGCTTCAAAGAATTTTCACGAAAACCTCAGTAAAATTAATGGCGAACATAAAGGCAATGAACTTGTAAATGAAGTGATAACTTTTATAGAAAAAGATAAAAAAAGACCCATTTGTTCACCAAAGATCTAAGTTAATTATGATTGGCCTAATATTTGGAGATACTGATTTTCCAAAGCATATCTTGAAAAAAATAAAGAATAAAAAAAGGTATTTAATCATCGATTTAACTAAAAATAAAAATTTTAAGAAAGATAGAAATTCTTACCCTGTTTCTTTAGGTCAGTTTGGTAAAATCATAAGAATTTTAAAAGAGAATAAATGTAAAAGAGTTCTATTTGCAGGAAAAGTAAAAAAACCTAAATTTTCTAAACTGAGACTAGATTTCAAAGGAGTTTATTATATGCCAAGAATTATTAAAAAATCTAAGTTAGGTGATGCAGCTATTTTAAAAGAGATAATTTATATCTTAAAAAAAGAAAAGATCACAACGATTAGTTCTTTAGTATTTAATCCTGAACTAACTTTAAAAAAAGGAAACTATTCAAAAATAAAACCTAATAATGCTGATAAAGCTGATATTAGCAAAGCTATTAATACTTTAAATCGACTGAACAAATATACTTTTAGCCAGGGAACAGTTGTTAGAAATAAAAAAGTTATTGCTATTGAAGGAAAAGGAGGCACTCAAAAAATGCTTAAGAGATGCAAAAGAAATCAATTTAAAAACAAAGGTGTGTTAATTAAATTTCCGAAGAAAAAACAAGATTTAAGAATTGATCTGCCAACTGTAGGCTTAAAAACTTTAAAACAATGTAAATTATCGGGACTTAAAGGAATTGTATTAAAAGATAGAAAAAATGTTTTTCTAGAAAGAAAAAAGTGTATTAGTTTTGCTAATAAAAACAAAATGTTTATAACAGTAAAATGAAAAAGTTATCAATCATTGTATTGTTTTATGCCTTTTCATTTTTAAATCTCTATTCTTCAGAAATAAAATTAGAAAAGATAATTGATGGATTAAATAAGCCTTGGAGCATGTCTTTTATCGATAGAAAAAATATTATATTAACTGAAAAATCAGGAAAATTAAAAATTTTAGATTATAAAGATAAAAAAATTTCAGAGATAAATCATAATCTTTTAGTTTTAGAAGACGGTCAAGGAGGATTACTTGATGTCTTGTATCATGAAAAACAAGTTTATATTTCTTATTCTGAAAATAGAGGAAATTGGAAAACAAGCACTTCAGTTGCCAAAGGTGAATTTAATCAAACAAGAATTGAATTTAAAAATATTTTTAGAGCAGAACCCCCAATAGACTCTGGTTATCATTTTGGTTCAAGATTGGTTATAAAAGAAAAACATCTTTATATTTCTGCAGGTGAAAGAGGACAAGGAATGATAGCTCAGGATCCTACTCAACATCCAGGTAGTATCATAAGAATAAATCTTGATGGTTCTATTCCTAAGGATAATCCAAAATTTAAAAATAAAAAAAAATGGCAACCAGAAATTTTCCAAATTGGTGTGCGGAATCCACAAGGAATGTCTTTATCTCCTTTTGATGACAAAATATACATGACAAATCATGGTGCAAGAGGTGGTGATTGGTTTGGTACAGCCAATTACGGAGAAAACTATGGTTGGAAAATTTTAGGGTGGGGAGGCACAAACTATTCAGGAACTAAAATAGGACCAAAATGGAAACCTGGTTTTACCAAAGCAATTAAATATTGGGTTCCATCTATAGCAGTAAGTGCAATGGTTATTTATAAGGGTGAAACATTTAATGAATGGAATGGAGAAGCGCTTATTACGTCTTTAAAAGACATGTCGTTGAGAAAAATTAAATTTAAGGATAATAAATTTATTGAAGAAGAAATTATTTTTAAAGGAAAAATAGGGAGAATACGGGATATAAAAATACACCAAGAAACAGGAGATCTTTTTATGTTATCAGATAATGGTAGTCTTTGGAGAATGTATAAGTGAAAAGATTATTTATACTAACAGGAGAAGCATCTGGAGATAAATTAGCCTCTAAGGTAATAATTGATTTAAAAAAGATAAATCAAAATATAGAATATTTATCTGTTGGGGGAGAAAATCTTCAATCTCTAGGTATTAAATCAATCTTTAATTTAAAAGAAATTACTTACTTAGGCTTTACAAACGTAATTTTAAATATATTTAAAATCAAAAGAAAAATTGATGAAACTGTAAAAGCTATAATAGATTATAATCCTGATGTATTATTCACGGTTGATAGCCCTGATTTTACTTTGAGAGTAGCTGAAAAAGTAAAGAAAATAAATTCAAAAATTAAGACCGTTCATTATGTAGCTCCACAGGTTTGGGTTTGGAGAGAAGGAAGAGTAAAAAAGATTAAAAATTTCATAGATCATATTTTGTTGTTATTTAATTTTGAAAAAAAATATTTTGAAAAGGAAAATATGAGTTGTGAATTTGTTGGACATCCTTTGCTACAAAATAAAGAACGAAGTAAAATTGATATCAATCAAGTAATAGGAAAAAATAAAGCTCTAATTTCAGTATTTGCTGGAAGTCGTAAATCAGAGATTATTGTATTAATGCCAATTCTATTAGATTTTATAAGGTTAATGAATGAGAAGTATAGCGACATGACTTATGTTTTTCATTCAACAAAACAATATTCTCAATTAATTCAATCATATATCGATCGAAGCAGTTTACCTAATTGTGATATAGTAAGCGACGATAAAATTAAATCTCATATTTTACAAAAATCTATATTTGCAGTGGCTAAATCTGGGACTGTCTCTTTGGAAATTTCAAATGCTAAGATACCTTCGATTATTCTTTATAAGATGGGTTTTATAAATTTTTTAATAGTAAAAAGTCTTGTTAAAACAAAATATGCGAATATTATAAATTTTGCCGCAAATGAAGAAATTATACCAGAGTTGCTTCAATCTAATTGCAATTCTAAAAATATTTTTAAACATGTAAGTGACTTTTTAGAAGATCCAAATAAAATCAAAAACCAAGTAGATAAAGTTCAAAATATTTTAAATACACTCAAAAACAAAGGTTCCTCTTCAGAATTAGCGAGTTTGTCATTAAATAAATTTTTATAATGTTAGTCTATAGACATACTGATTGTTTACTTAAGGATAACGGATTTAATCATCCTGAGAGAAAAGAGAGAATAGATAGTATTTTAGAGTCTATAAAAGAAATAAAAGATTTTAATATTGAATTTAAAGATGCACCTTTAGCAGACATAGAAAATATTTCTTTAGTCCATCCTAAAAAATATATTGAAAAAATATTTTCTAATATACCTAAATCAGGTTTAATAGGTGTAGAAAAAGAGCCTTATGCTGATACCATGCTATGTCCCAATAGTAAAAAAGCTATTTTAAGATCATGTGGAGCCGGAATTGCAGCTGCAAATGATTTGATGAACAAAAATGAGAGAGTGTTTTGCGCTATTAGACCTCCAGGACATCATGCTGAAACAATTAAAGCCATGGGTTTTTGTTTTGTAAATAATATTGCTGTTACTGCAAGATATTTGCAAAATAAATATAAAGTAAACAAAATAGCCATAATTGATTTCGATGTACATCATGGAAATGGAACACAAGAAATTTTTTATAATGATGAAACCGTATCGTATGCTTCATCACATGAATTTCCTTTATTTCCAGGTACAGGCTCAGAGCAAGAAACTGGAGTAAATAACATTTTTAATGCTCCTTTAAAAGCTGGTATGAAAAGTAAAGAATTTTTAAAAATATTTGACCAAAAAATTTTGAAGCCAATTGATAAATTTAAACCTGAGATAATTTTAATATCTGCTGGCTTCGATGCACATACAAGAGACCCTCTAGCAAGTATTAATTTAGAATCAGAAGATTTTTATGAAATCACAAAAAGGATTGTAGATTTAGCTAATATACATTCTGAGGGAAGAGTAATTTCTTTTTTAGAGGGTGGTTACGATTTATTAGCTTTATCGGAAAGCATTAAACACCATTTATTAGCTTTAAAAAGCTAAATATCCACAACACCCCAAATCGTACATATTGCTGAGATAAATTTATAGAATTTAATTACTAATAAAATATAGTGATTCTATGGACTTGATTATCGTAATTGGTATTGGTGCCATTGTCGTAGCAACCGGCATAATTTCACCAAAACCAAAAGACGACGAGATAATTGAAGAAGAAAAAGTAGTTAAAACAGAGGAAGTCACAACTCCTCCCCCTGAAATAAAATCAGAACCAGAACCAGAACCAGAACCAGAACCAGAACCTGAACCTGAACCAGAGCCTGAACCAGAACCTGAACCAGAACCAGAACCAGAGACTGCAAAAGAAGCTGAACCAAACGAGGAAGAGGTTAAACAACAGCAAGAACAAGAAGTTGAAGCTAAACCAGAAGAAACTGAACTTGAGACAACTCAAGAAACGACTGAATCAGAAGAAGAGGAAAGTGATTGGTTAAGTATCATCGTATATGTTTTAGCAGCAATAGCGGTAATAGCTGCAGGAGTTTATTATTTTATGAGAAGAGAACCTGAACCTCAAAGCGCTGCAGATATTGGTAGACAAGAGTCAAGTCAACAACCAGAACCTGAACCAACACCAGAACCAAAAGAAGATCCAGTACAAGAACAACAAGAATCATCTCACGAAGAAACACCACCTGAAACTACAGAAGAAACTCAAACAGATAATACAGATCAATCATCTAATGATGATAATGATAATAATAAATAAATTAAAAAAAATCTTTTCCGCCTTTTAAGTAAGCACATTTTTCACAAGTTTTTTCAATTTCAGGAGGTTTATCTAAATTTAAAACATTTTTCATTTCTTTAAGTTTATTATCAATCCATGATGTATCAACATGGTAAGGGACAAGTGTAGTTTTAAAATCTATTCTATTATTGAAATTATTATTAGTTTTTTCTCCATTACAAACATAAAAATAAGAAAGATCAGAAACTTTAAAATTCATGTTTCTTAAAATATGAACGTAAATATCCATTTGTTTTTTATAACTAGTATGCCAATGAGATTCTAAATAAGAAGAAATTGTTATAGGATTATTGGAGGACTGGGCTTTATAATCTACAACCACTAATTTTTTTTCATTCAAATCAAACCAAAGATCATCAATGCCTCCATGTATTATTAAATTGGTTTTTTCATCTAAATATGAAATTCCTCCTTTTAAAGAGTTTCTCCAAATATCTAGATCCTTATGTTGGTAAGGAACAAAATTTAAATTATGTTTTACCATAATGGGATGAGGTTTTTGTTGTTTTCTATATTCGTCAAATTCTTTTTTTAGAAGTTCATCTACCGCATTGTTGAGCGCCCAACCTGGCATAGAAGGTTCTTTGAGTCCTTTGACTCTGTCTAAATAGAAACACCTTTTACATTCAAGAAAATAATTAAATTTTGATCTACTAATTTTAAAAGGGGTATTAGATTTTTTATCGTAAAAAGAACTTTTTCTTGTTCTAAAAGATAGAGCTTCCTTCATTAGATTTTGTTTAATCTTTTTAAAACTTCATCTTTATTTAATGACAAAATTAAATCATAAAGTGCCGGACCAAATCTTGATCCTACCAAAGCTATTCTTAAAGGCTGACCTACACCTTTGAAGTTAGTTTTATGTTTATCAATTAAAGATTTAATTACAGGCTCTAGAGTTTCTCTAGATAATTTTGTTAGTTTTGTATATTCAGAAATAAAATCTTTTATAACTTTTTTTGATAAATCATCGATAAGTTTTTTGTCATTCTTATCTATTTGAATATTATCATTGATAATATATTGAGCATTATTCCAAATGTCTTCTAAAGTTTTAGCTTTATTTTTTAAAAAAATCATTGATTTTAAAAGGATAGTTTCTTTAGATGGTTCTATAGGTTTTTTGTATTTTGAGGCATAATCTTTTAAAAATTTAAACAAATCTTTTTCATCTACAGACTTTATATAAGTTTCATTAATTGAGAGTATTCTAGTCATATCTAGTTTTGATGGTGATTTTCCCACACCTTCTAAATTAAATAATTCAATACTTTCTTGTTTGGTAAAAATTTCTTTGTCTTTATACGACCAACCTAATCTTAAAAGATAGTTTCTTAAAGCATCTGAGATAATTCCAATCTTAATGTAATCTTCGAGTGTAGAAGCATTATCTCTTTTAGATAGTTTTTTGCCTTTTTCACTATGTATTAATGGTATGTGAGCAAAATTAGGAACTTTCCATCCCATAGCATCATAAATTTGCTTTTGTTTAAATGAATTAATCATATGATCATCTCCTCTTATAACATGAGTTATATCCATTGAATGATCATCAACTGTAGCAGACAACTGGTAAGTTGGAGTTTTGTCTTTTCTTAAAATTATAAAATCTTCTATTGTAGAATTTGAAATAATTCTTTCTCCTTGGACCAAGTCTTTAATAATTGTATTTCCTGAAATCTTACTTTTAAATCTTATAACAGGTTTGATATCATGTGGAATTTTCAGATCTTTAGCATCCCTCCATTTTCTGTTATAAACATAGGGTATGCCTTGTTTCTTGCACTTTTCTTTTTGTTCTGTGATTTCATCTTCAGTACAATAACATTTGTATGCAAATCCTTTTTTAAGAAGCTCCTCCGCAATATCTATATGTTTTGAGATGTTTTTAGATTGAATATATTCTTTACCATCGTGTTCAATTCCAAGCCAAGCTAATGAAGCAATAATTTGTTTTGTGAATTCTTCTTTCGATCTTTCTTTGTCAGTATCTTCAATTCTAAGAAAATACTTTCCTTTATTCTTTTTTGCAAGCAACCAGTTGAACAAAGCAGTTCGAACACCACCAATATGAAGAGGCCCAGTAGGAGAAGGCGCAAACCTACAATTAAAAGACATTTAAGTTAATTAAACTATTTTAATGAAAGTTTCTATATAAAGAAACGAGTTTTCCTTGAATTTTTATTCTATTTGCTGCGTATATTTTAGTGCCGTAATTTTTATTAGCCGCTTCTAGAGCGATAGTGTTTCCTTTTTTCCTTATTCTTTTTAAAGTAGCTTCTTGGTCATCAATTAATACTACTGCAATTTGACCGCTATCTACATTGGAAGTTTTTTTAACTATAACAGTATCGCCGTCAGCAATTCCAGCTTCTATCATAGAGTCACCTTTAACTTTTAAACCATAATGCTCTCCGTTATTTTGCAAATCTTCTGGCAATGCAACTCTATCAACTTCTTGTTGAATTGCTTCAATAGGCGTTCCCGCAGCAATACTTCCTAAAATTGATACATCAGTAGATTTATTACTATTTTTATCTAAACCACCTTTAATTACGCTTGGAGTAAATGTATTAAATATATCGTTAGCGCTAGCATTTTCCGGTAATTTAATAACTTCTAAAGCTCTAGCCTTGTGAGCTAAACGTTTTACAAAACCCCTTTCTTCTAAAGCTGAGATTAATCTATGTATTCCAGATTTCGACTTAAGGTTGAGTGAATTTTTCATCTCTTCATAAGAAGGAGATATTCCTGTAGATCTAATCTTTTTATTAATAAATATTAATAAGTTTTTTTGTTTTTTTGTAAGCATAGAACAAACCTCGTACATTAATGTTCTATAAAAGTTCTATTTAAATTACAACTTAAAATTAACGTCTATTTTATTGGTTTATTTGAAGAAGTCGTTTCATTAATTCCTCAGGATTACCAGATTTTAAAAGTGATTCTCCGATAAGGAAATTTTTAATACCGGTTTTTTCTAAAATATATTTGGCATCTTTTTCATTTTTGATTCCACTTTCAGAGATTAGAGGTCCTTTATGGCTTTTTAAGATTTCAAACATTGAGATTGTATTGTTAATTGAGATTTCTAATGTTTTTAAATTTCTATTATTTATTCCAATTAAAGCTTCGCTATAATTTAAAGCCATCTCAGCTTCTTTTTGATTATGTACCTCCACAATAACACTTAAGTTGTGTTTAATTGCTTCATCATAAATTTCATTAGCTTGATTTCTATCAAGCGCTGAAATGATTAAAAGAATACAATCACAACCAAAACTTTTAGATAAAGCAACTTGATAGGGGTCAATAAAAAAATCTTTAGCTAGTACAGGTATTTTAAATTTATTCTTAATATCTGTAATGTAATCTAATTTTCCTAAAAAATGTTTTTCTTCTGTGAGAACCGATAGACAAGTAGCTCCGTAATCTATAAACATTTTTGCTATATCTAAATGATTAAAGTTTTCAACTAAAATACCAGCTGAAGGACTCGCTTTTTTAATTTCAGTTATTAAAGAAATTTCTTTATTGTTTTGAATTACTTTTTTAAAATTATAAAAAAAATTTAAACTTTTAATTTTTTTTTCTAAGGAGGCTAGAGAATTATTCTTTTTAACAGAATCTAATACATCTTTTTTGTCTCGTATTATTTGCTCAAGTATATTAGGCATTAAGCTGATTGTATCTTTTTTAAGAAATGAAAAACATTTCCTGATTTTAATTGTTCTATTGCTTTTTTATAAGCTTCTTTTAAATCATTATATTGACCTGACACAATTAATCCTGCTGCTACATTTAACGCTACGGCTTCTGAAAATTCGTTAGAGGCACCTTTATATATTTCAATTATTTTTAAAGAATTATATTTTGCATTTTTACCTAATAGATTATTTTTATTATTTGAATTTATCCCGAGATCTTTTGGGTCTATTGTAAACTCATTTATAATATTATTTTTTAACTCAACTATATTTGTTTTTGCAAAAGGAGAGATTTCATCCATACCGTCTTCACTATGAACTATATAAGCATGCTCTACGCTGTTTTCTTTTAAGGCTTCTGCAAATGGTGTCATCCATTTTTTATCAAAAACTCCAACTACTTGTCTTTTAACTTGAGCAGGGCTACTCAAAGGACCGATTAGATTAAATATAGTTTTTTTACCCATTTTTTTTCTAGCTGGTCCCACATATTTCATTGCCGAGTGATAATTTGGTGCGAACATAAAAGCAAAATTAAATTTATTAATAGAATTTTCTGCCTCTTCTGGCTTTAAATTTATATTTATATTTAATGCTTCCAGAACGTCTGCTGACCCACAATTTGATGAAACAGCTTTATTGCCATGCTTGGCAACTTTTACGCCCATACTAGCAAGTACGATAGCTGCAGCAGTTGATATATTTAGAGAATTTTGCCCATCTCCACCTGTTCCACACGTATCTATAGTATTAGGATCAGCTTTTACTTTGTTTGCTTTATTTCTTAATACAAAAATACCACCTGCAAGTTCGTCTTTGGTTTCGCCTTTTTTTATAAAAGACTCCAAAATTTCTACGATTAACTCTTCAGAATGTTTACCTTCCATTAGATCAGTAAACAGAACTTTACTTTCTTCAAATGATAAATTTTGCCCATTTTTTAATTTTTCAATAATGTCAGTCATATTAATTAGCTATAAAATTTTTTATCAATTTCATACCCATTTTAGTACTTATACTCTCAGGATGGAACTGAAACCCATGTATATCATAATTTTTATGCATTAGTCCCATAATCGTCTTGTCTTTGGTCTCAGCGGTAACCATAAGATTTTTAGGAAAATTTTTTCTACTAACGACTAAACTATGATATCTAGTTGCTTCAAAATTATTTTTAATGTTTTTAAATAATCCTTTTTTGACGTGTTTAATTTTACTTATTTTACCGTGCATTAAATTTTTAGCATTAATAATTTTTCCTCCAAAAACTTGACCAATGATTTGATGACCAAGACAAACACCTAAAATTGGTATTTTTTTATGTACGTCTTTTACAATTTTTAAACAATTGCCAGCTTGGTTAGGATTTCCAGGGCCTGGTGAAATAACAATTTTATTGTATTTTTTTCTTAAAATATCTTTGCTATTAATTTTATCATTTCTTATTACTTCAACGTTTTTTTTAAATTTTGAAATATAATGATATAGATTGTAAGTAAAACTATCATAATTATCTATAAGTAAAATTTTCACTTAATCAATTGCTCTCATTAATGCTTTAGCTTTATTCACTGTTTCTATATATTCTTTATGAGGTATACTGTCTGCTACTACCCCAGCTCCAGCTTGCACATAGAATTTATTATCTTTAATTAAAGCTGTTCTTAGTGCTATGCAAGTATCAAATTCGTTATTAGAAGTGAAATATCCTATTCCTCCAGCATATAGTTTTCGTTTATTTTTCTCCAGCTCATCTATTATTTCCATTGCCCTGATTTTTGG
Source organism: uncultured Pelagibacteraceae bacterium (assembly GCA_902519635.1). Next base: position 415 of record CABYKW010000009.1, on the reverse strand, counting down.
AGCCCCACTAACAGTACCAGCAGGAAAACCTGACAATAAAGTCTCAAAAAGTGAAAATTTATTGTTAAACTTACCTACAACGTTAGACACTATATGCATAACATGTGAATATTTTTCTACCTTAAATTTTTCCGTTACCTTTACTGAATTAGTTTTAACGACTTTTCCTACATCATTTCTTCCTAGATCTAAAAGCATGAGATGTTCGGCTAATTCTTTTTTATCTTTAAGTAAATCCAATTCGTATTTTTTATCTTCTTTATCATTTTTTCCTCTAGGTCTAGTACCCGCAATAGGCCTAATGGTAACTTCTTTTTTTCTTAGTCTAACTAAAATCTCAGGACTGCTTCCCAATACATTAAAATCTTCATAATTAAAATAAAACATGAAAGGAGAAGGATTAGATTTTCTCAGA
>CABYKW010000008.1 GCA_902519635.1 uncultured Pelagibacteraceae bacterium | reverse complement strand
CTATTAATTTTCGCAGTTCCAATTGCAATTAATGTAAATGGAATTGCAATATTACAAAGGCCTATCAAAGCATATGGTTTCCAATTTTTTGAAAATGCCTGAACTTTTATTTTTTTATACCTGCAAAGTATTAGCAAAGGTAAACTGGCAAAAATTACTCTTATTAAAGCTAAAGTGAAAGGCTCATAAGAATAAGTAGCAATTTTAATATTAAAAAACGAGGAACCCCAAATTAAACCTAGTAAAGTTAAAAGTAATATATCGCCTGATTTAGCTTCTCTCATTTCAAGTATTGATTGTATTATGAATAAATTGCATAGCTGTTATATACTAATTATTATATATTGAAATCAATACTTATATATGTTCGTGGAAAATTTAATCTTTAATAAAAAAAAGGCAGAATAAATGAGTTCAAAAAATATTCTTAAATTAATGAAAGACAAGCAAGTAGAATTCGTTGACTTAAGATTTACTGATCCTAGAGGTAAGCTTCAACATGTAACAATGGACGCTACCGTTGTTGATGATGAATTGCTAAATGAAGGTGTGTTTTTTGATGGTTCATCAATCGCTGGTTGGAAAGCTATTAATCAGTCAGACATGCTTTTAAAACCTGACTTAACTAGACCAATTATCGATCCGTTTAATTCTCATACAACGCTAAATATTTTTTGTGACATTCTTGATGCAGTAAATAAAGATCCCTATGAAAGAGATCCAAGAGGAACTGCTAAAAAAGCTGAGGCTTATTTAAAAAAATCTGGAATTGGAGATAAATCTTATTTTGGTCCTGAACCAGAATTTTTTGTATTCGACGACGTTAGATTTAAAAATGATATGAACGAAACAAGTTTTAGCATTGATAGTTCTGAAGGTCCGTACAATACCGGAAAAAAATATGAAAATGGCAACATGGGTCACAGACCTGGAATTAAAGGAGGATATTTTCCTGTTCCTCCTGTAGATAGTGCCCAAGATATGAGAGGAGAGTATTTAAAAGCTCTTAAAGATATGGGTGTTAAAGTTGAAAAACATCATCACGAGGTTGCTCCTAGCCAACACGAGCTAGGCATGTATTTTGGAACATTAACTAACATGGCTGATAATCTGCAACTTTATAAATATGCAGTTCAAATGGTTACCCACTCATTTGGTAAGACAGCTACTTTTATGCCTAAACCTGTAAAAGGTGATAATGGATCAGGTATGCACTGTCACCAGTCGATTTGGAAAGGAAGTACACCAGTATTTATGGGTAAAGAATATTCTGGATTATCGAAAACAGCTTTATACTATATTGGAGGAATCTTAAAACATGCTAAAGCAATAAACGCTTTTTCTAATGCTACTACGAACAGCTATAAAAGACTAATACCTGGTTTTGAAGCTCCTGTAATTTTAGCCTACTCGGCAAGAAATAGATCTGCCTCATGTAGAATTCCAATCATAAACAATCCTAAGGCTGCTAGAATGGAAATTAGATTCCCTGATGCAGCTGGTAATCCTTACTTAACATTCGCGTCAATGTTAATGGCAGGAATTGATGGAATTAAGAATAAAATTGACCCAGGTAAATCTTTCGATAAAGATTTGTATACACTATCTGAAAGTGAAGTGAAAAAATTACCTACAGTATGCGGTTCATTAAGGGAAGCGATGCAAAGTCTTGACAAAGATAGAAAATTTTTAACTCAAGGCGGTGTATTTACAGATGATCAAATAGACGCATATATCGATTTAAAATTCCAAGAAATTTATAAGTTTGAGCATACTCCACATCCTATTGAGTTTGAAATGTACTATAGTGGATGATTAAACCTTAAAAGACTCTCCGCAACCACATCTTTCCGTCTCGTTTGGATTTTTAAAAACAAATTGAGATGAAAATTTCTCTTTTTTATAATCCATTTCAGTACCTAAGAGATACATTATTGCTTTTGGATCTATTAAAACTTTTACTCCTTTATCTTCAATAACTTCTTCGTTTGGTTTAACTTCTTTAGCGTACTCCATAACGTAAGACATACCTGCACAACCCCCGGATTTTACTCCTACCCTTACTCCTATAGTTGAGTTTTGAGCTTGAGACATAATTTCTTTAATTCTATTTACTGCTTTATCACTAAGTTTTATTACTTTTTCACTCATAAATTTAATTCTAATTTTGCAGCTTCTGACATTTTATCTTTAGTCCATGGAGGATCCCAGACTAGATTAAGATCTACTGCAGAAACACCATCAATCTTTAATATATTATTTTTTACCATTTTAGGCAAACTATCTGCTACTGGGCAATTAGGTGTTGTTAAAGTCATGTCTATATTTACTTTTTTCTTATCAATTATCTCTATTTTATATATTAAACCTAATTCATATATATTCACTGGTATTTCAGGGTCGTAAATCTTCTTAATTTCTTTTATTATTGCTTCTTTTAAATCACTCATATTAAGTATTTTTTTTTTCAATAGCAGACAATAATGTGTGCCAAGCCATTGTAGCACATTTTATTCTCATGGGAAATTCTTGCACTCCAGATAACGAATTAATTGTAGTTACTTGATCTTCTGAAAGGCTATTTAAAGTTATTTTACTTTTAGTTTTAAGCATGTTTAAGAAATCATCTGTAACTTTTTTTGTAAAAGACAAATCTTTTCCTTTTAGAAGATCAGTTAAAATTGATGCTGATGCTAAAGAAATTGCACATCCCTCACCTTCAAAACTCAAGCCTTTAATATTTTTATCATCATCTAAATTTAGATAAATATGAACTTTGTCACCACACAGAGGGTTGTGAGCTTTTGCATCATGATTATAATTTTCACATTTACCTTTATTACGAGGATTTTTGGCATGGTCTAAAATTATTTCTTGATATAACTCTTTAAGTTCCATTTAAATATTAAAAACCTTTTTACAGTTATTGATAGCATTACATAATATATCTATATCCTCTTTAGAGTTATAAACCCCAATTGATGCTCTTGCAGTAGCTGGTATGCCGATCTTATCATGTAATATTTGGCAACAATGATGCCCTGCTCTGATGGCAACGCCATCTTCATCTAATATTGTTGCAATATCATGGGGATGTATACCTTTTATAGTAAAACTCATTACAGAACCTCTTTCTTTCGGATCTCCAATTATATTTACAGAGTTATTTTTTTTTAATTTTTCAATACCGTATTCCAAAATTTCATTTTCATGATTTTGAATATTTTTAATTCCTAATTTTTCAATAAAATTTATTGCTTCAGAAAAAGCTACAACTTCTGCAGTTTGCAAAGTTCCCGCTTCAAATTTTGTAGGTGAGTCAGCAAAAGAGACTTTGTCTTTCATTACTTCACTTATCATCCCTCCGCCGCCTTGGTAAGGTGGCAATTCATCAAGCCATTTTTTTTTTGCATAAAGAATTCCCAATCCATTCGGACCATACATTTTATGACACGATATTGCGTAAAAATCACAATCTAGTTCTTGAATATCTATTTTTAAATGTGGAGCTCCTTGAGTTCCATCTACTAAAACAGGAATATTTTTATCTTTAGCTAAATCAACAATTTTTTTTATTGGCATTATAGCTCCAGTTACATTTGATATATGAGTAATAGCTATTATTTTTGTTTTAGAATTTATAAGTTTTTTTATTTCATCAATTTCAACTTCTCCCCGGTCATTTACAGGCGCGAATTTAATTTTTGCACCTTTTTTTTGCCTTATAAAATGCCAAGGAACGTAATTAGAATGATGTTCTAATTCTGTTGTCAAAATCTCATCTCCAGATTTTATGAATTTCTCTCCAAAAGATGAAGCTATTAGATTGATCGACTCGGTTGCGCTTTTAGTAAAAATGATTTCTTCTCTGTGTTTTGCGTTTAAATATTTTTGGACTTTATCTCTAGACTCCTCGAATCTGTTGGTTGCTTTTACAGCTAATGAGTGAACACTTCTTCCTACGTTTGAAAACTCAGTTTCATAGAAATTTGACATTCTATTTATAACAGCTTTAGGTTTTTGAGATGAATTAGCACTATCCAGATAAATTAAAGGTTTACCATTTATTTTTTGTTTAAATATTGGAAATTCTGATTTAATGTTTTTTATATTCATTTAATAATTGAGCCTCTAATTTAGTTTTTATAAAATTTCTTATTGAGCTACTTTTAATTAAGTCAGCTATTTCATTTAGGAAACCATTTACAAGTAATTTAGTAGACTCTTGTTGGCTTAGTCCTCTAGTCATCAAATAATAAATTGAGTCTTTGTCTAAATTACCTGATGTAGATCCATGAGAACATTTTACATCATCCGCATAAATTTCTAGCTCTGGTTTTGAATCAAATTCAGATCTTTCACTTAATAAAATTGCTTTACTTAATTGATAAGCATCTGTTTTTTGGGCGATATCTTTAACAAATATTTTTCCTTGATAGACACCTTTGCTTTCCGCATTTAAAACATTTTTTACCTTCTGGTGACTTTTACAATTTGGAGAAAAATGATTTACACGCGTTTTAATTTCTTGGTGTTCATTATTATCTAAAAAGGAAGCTGATTGTAAATTGAACTCACTTCTCTCTCCTTCTAAATTAAATTCTAAGTCTAATTTATTAAATTTTAAACCAGCAGGAAAAATAAAATAAGTATAATTTGACTCATTAGACAGTTTATTTATTGAATATTTATGAAAATAACCTGAGCTTTTACCTCTCTGAAGGTAGATATTTTTTAAAGTAGCAGAGTTTTCTAATATAATATCTTCATACACATTATTAAAAAAATTTTTTTTGGAGTCATTTACCAAATACTCTAATAAATGAAGTTCAGAATTTTTTCCAATTTTAATCTTATTTTTACTATTTAATATATTTTCATCTAAGTCGTCTGTAAATAAGTAATATATTACTAAAATTTTTTTAAATTTATAATTTTCTTTTACCTCTAAGAAATAACCTTTATCAGATAAGGCGTGATTTAAATTAATTAGAGGATTATTTTCTTTTTTATTAGAATAATTATCATTTACAAAAGATTTTAAGTTTATCTTACTTTTGTTTTCATGCCTAAAATCACTTAAAGTTAATTCTCCGTTGATTATAACAATATAATTGTGCTCAAAATCTTTAATAAAATCTACTTTTTGTTTTTTTGTCTTTGCAAATTGTATATCGAGTTTACTAAAATTTTTTGAAACAATTGCGTTTAGATCTGAAAATTTCCAATCTTCGTTTTTTTTATTTGGAAATCCAGTATTATTAAAATAATTTAAATTTTTTAATCTAAAATTCTTTTCTTCTTTTGTAAAATTTCCAATTTTATCAATTTCATCAGAGTTAATTTTAAAGTTAAGCATTTTGATTAATTCCTTTATAACCTGTTTTTTCTAATTCCGTTGCAAGCTCCTTAGTTCCTGATTTAACTATCTTTCCGTCTGATAAAACATGAACAAAATCTGGTTTTATAAAATTTAACAGTCTTTGATAATGAGTAATAACTAGAAAAGATTTTGCATTATTTCTTGAAGAATTTACACCATCTGCAACAATTTTTAATGCATCTATGTCAAGGCCTGAGTCCGTCTCATCAAGAATTACCAAATTTGGATCTAGAATTTTCATTTGTAAAATTTCATTTTTTTTCTTTTCTCCTCCTGAAAAACCTACATTAAGTTGTCTTGATAGCATTTTTTCATCCATACCCAATTCATTAGATTTTTCCTTCACAATTTTTAAAAATGTTAAAGCATCTAATTCTTTTTTTCCTTGGGCTCTTCGTACTTTGTTTAATGAAGTTCTAAGAAAATTACTTGTATTAACACCTGGAATTTCCGTGGGGTATTGAAAAGCTAAAAAAATTCCTCTTTGGGCTCTTTCATCTATGGGTATTTCATTTAGGTTTTTTCCTTGGTATTTTAACTCTCCTGAAATTTTGTATCCTTCTTTCCCAGAAAGAACATTTGCTAATGTACTTTTGCCTGAACCATTAGGGCCCATAATTGCATGCAATTCTCCACGTTTAATAGAGATATTGAAACCTTTAAGAATTTCTTTATTATTTATAGAGGCATTTAAGTTTTTTATTTCTAACATTAGCCTACACTTCCTTCTAAACTTATACCTACAAGTTTTTGAGCTTCTACAGCAAATTCCATAGGCAATTGTTGTAAAACTTCTTTACAAAAACCATTTACTATAAGACTTACTGCTTCCTCTTGATTTAATCCTCTTTGATTACAATAAAATAATTGATCATCGTTTATTTTTGAAGTGGTTGCCTCATGTTCGACTGTAGAGGAAGAGTTTTTATTTTTAATATACGGAACAGTATGAGCTCCACATTCATTGCCCATTAACAAAGAATCGCACTGAGTATAATTTCTTGAGTTAAGAGCTTTTCTTCCTATGTCGACTAATCCTCTGTAGGTATTATCTGCTTTTCCAGCTGATATTCCTTTTGAAATAATCTTACTTTTTGTATTTTTTCCTAAATGTATCATTTTGGTTCCAGTATCAGCCTTTTGATGATTATTAGTAATTGCTACAGAATAAAATTCTCCAACAGAATTATCTCCTTGTAAAATACAACTAGGATATTTCCACGTTATTGCTGAACCAGTTTCAACCTGAGTCCAAGAAATTTTTGAATTTTTTCCTCTACAAGCTCCTCTTTTTGTTACAAAGTTATAAATTCCACCTACTCCTTCTTTGTCTCCTGGGTACCAGTTTTGAACTGTTGAGTATTTAATTTCAGCGTCATCTAATGCAATGAGTTCAACATTAGCAGCATGTAACTGGTTTTCATCTCTCATGGGAGCTGTACAACCTTCTAAATAACTTACGTAACTACCTTTATCAGCAATAATTAAAGTTCTTTCAAATTGCCCTGTCTCTGAGGCGTTAATTCTAAAATATGTAGATAATTCCATAGGACACCTCGTGTTAGGTGGAATGTAAACAAAAGATCCATCAGTAAAAACTGCAGAATTAAGAGTTGCAAAATAATGGTCACTGATTGGAATTACTGAGCCTAAATATTTTTTAACTAAATCAGGATGGTTTTGGATAGCTTCTGAAATAGGACAAAAAATAATACCTTTTTTTGTCAGCTCTTCTTTATAAGTTGTAGCAACTGAGACTGAGTCGAAAACTGCATCAACTGCAACCCCACTTAGTTTTTTTTGTTCATTTAATGGAATCCCTAATTTATTATAAGTTTCAATAAGTTTAGGATCAACTTCATCCAAACTTTTTGGTTTATCTTTCATACTTTTTGGAGCCGAGTAATAATACAAATCTTGATAATCTATTTTTGGGTATTTGGGTTTTTGCCAGTCTGGTTCTTTTGAAACTTTTAATCTGTTAAATGCTTTAAGTCTCCAATCTAACATCCACTTAGGTTCTTTTTTAATTTGTGAAATAAATCTAATCGTTTTTTCTGAGAGACCTTTAGGGGCTTTAATATTTTCTATATCAGTAGTAAAGCCATACTTATAATCTTGATTATGATTTATATTTTTGTTTTTCATTTATATATTAGAGTTTTGTTTTACCAAATCTTGTAGCTTTACTTTTTCAAAAAAACCGTGGATATGTTGATCGAGTTCATCCCACAAATTATGAGTAATACATTTTGTAGATTTATTATTACATCCTTTTTTTGAATTTTTTTTGCAATTAAGCATTTTTACTTCTTCATCCACTGCAGAAATTATATATGACAATTTTATTTCGGAAGCTGGTCTTTCTAATCTGTAACCTCCATTTGCTCCTCTAGTGCTTTTCACAAGTTTCTTACTTTTTAATTTAATAAAAATTTGCTCTAAATATGCTAAAGAAATATTTTGTCTTGAGGAAATCTCTGCCAGACTTATCGCACTACCGTTAGCATTAGTTGCTAAATCGGCCATTGCCATAACAGCATATCTTCCTTTAGTAGTAAGTTTCATAAATTAACGTTGTAATACAATAATTTTTACACAATTCCTAGTGTTATAGTCGGAATTAAAAAATTTTATTTGACGCAGAAAAACATGTTATAAAGATTATCTTTTTTTTGAAAATAATAATCATTATTAAATAATGAAACCTAAAAGTTTGGAAATTTTTATACCGGGTCCTGCTGGAAGATTGGAAGCAAAATATTATAAGAATCCAAAATTTGGTTCTCCAGTTGCAATAGTTTTACACCCTCATCCTCAATATGGAGGAACAATGAATAACAAGATAGTTCAGCTAATGTATAATATTTTTCAAAAAAATGGTTTTTCTGTAATTAAAGTAAATTTTAGAGGTGTTGGAAAAAGTGATGGTGTTTTTGATAATGGTCAAGGTGAGCTATCTGATGCAGCTGCAGCTTTAGATTGGATTGAAAGACAGAATTTAGATTACAGTCAATGTTGGGTTTCTGGATTTTCATTTGGATCTTTAATATGTATGCAACTTATTATGAGAAGACCAGAAGTTAATCATTTTGTATCTGTGTCTCCTCAACCAAATGTTTATGACTTTTCTTTTCTAGCTCCTTGTCCAACTTCGGGTCAGGTTATATATAGTGAAAATGATGAGCTAGTAACTAGAGAAAGTATTATTGAATTAGATAATAGAATTAAAAGTCAAAAAGGAGTAGAAGTTCCATTTTCTAAAATTAAAAATTCTAATCACTTTTTTAAAAATAAAGAAAAAGAATTAACATCAGAAATTGAAAAATATATTAAAGAAAAAACTGCTCTTATTTAAATTGAATGATTTCTCCCCCAGTTAATGGTTTTTCGCATCCTGTTGTTTCTGGAAAAGATATTGGAAGTTTAAAAATTGATCTTAAAGCAAGAAAAGCAAACGCTTGTGACTCTACAAAATCTCCATCAATTCCATAATCATCAATAGGTTGAATGACAATATTTTTAAGAGTGTTCTTTTTAATCTTTTCAATTAAAACATGATTTTTTCTTCCTCCCCCACAAACTAAAACTTTCCAAAGTTTATTGTTTACATTTGATAAAAGAGATAACAAAGCTGATCCGATAACTCTCGCAGTGAAATCTGTAAGAGTCGAGGCTCCATCTTCAAGTGAAAGACCTCTAGCAAAAGATACGTCAAAATCATTTACATCTAAAGACAAACTTTTTTGATTTGATCTGTTAGCAAATAATTCTTGTGCCTGTTCAAAGATGATTTCATTTCTATTACCTTTCGCTGCTAAAAGCCCATCTTTGTCAAAATTTAACTTAGAATTTTTCCTTACCCAAGAATCAATTAAACAATTTCCAGGACCTATGTCTCTACTTGTAAAACTATAAGTTCCTGTTGGTTCTCCTACTATAGTAATATTTGATATCCCACCTATATTTAAAATACATATCGGTAAGTCCAATTTACATTGAGTTGCAATCAATTGATGGAATATTGGGGTTAGAGGAGCACCTTCTCCTCCATTTTTAATATCATTCTGTCTAAAATTATAAACAACCTTTTTTTTTGTTAGTTGTGATAATAATTTTCCATTTCCTAATTGTCTTGAAATTTTCTCCTGTGAATTATGGTAAATGGTTTGCCCATGAAATCCTATGACATCTGATTTTTGGTGTTTATCAACTTCTTTGATTACTTCGACATGGAATAAGGTTATTTGTCTCTCTAAATCAATTAATTCTTTAGCAAATTTTTTTAGATCAACCAAATTGTGAATTTTCTCCTTCAAATTATGAATATTTTCATAAATTTGCTTATCATATTCAAAATACTTGTTCTTAATTGCTTTATATTTAGTATCTCCATCAGAATGAATAACTGAAGCATCAACCCCGTCTCCTGATGTTCCGCTCATTAAACCAAGGCTATAATAGCTTTTACTCATATGTATTTTTTAATTAATTTAAATCTAGTATATTGATTCTACACTGTTTTTTAAAAATATGGAAAATTCATTTCTGAAAGAATTCAAAGATAGAGAATATTTCAATCAATGTACTAATTCTGAAGAATTAGAACAGTTGATGAGCAAGAAAAAAATTAAAGCTTATATTGGTTTTGATTGTACAGCGTCTAGTTTACACGTGGGAAGTTTATTGCAAATAATGTGTTTAAGGCTTTTGCAAAAACACGGTCATCAACCAATTGTGCTATTAGGTGGTGGAACCACAAGAATTGGAGATCCTTCAGGAAAAGAGGAAACAAGAAAAATACTTTCAGAAAAACAAATAGAAAAAAATATAAAAAATATTGAAAAAGTTTTTAAAGTTTATTTGAAAACTAATAATCCAAAATTAAAACCAATATTTGTTAATAATTACAAATGGCTAGGTAAATTAAATTATATAAAATTTTTAAGAGAAATTGGAAAACATTTTACAATAAATAAAATGCTTAGTTTTGACAGTGTAAAATTAAGATTAGATAGAGAACAATCATTAAGCTACATGGAATTTAATTATATGATTTTACAAGCTTATGATTTTCTTGAACTAAATAAAACTAAAGATTGTTTAATGCAAATAGGCGGGTCAGATCAGTGGGGAAATATTGTTAATGGCGTCGAGTTAATTAAAAGACATTCCTCTAAACAAGTTTTTGGTCTAACAACACCTTTAATAACTGTAGCTTCGGGAGCTAAAATGGGAAAAACTGAAAAAGGAGCAGTTTGGTTAGATGATAAACTTTTATCTTCTTATGATTATTGGCAATTTTGGAGAAATACAGATGATAGAGATGTAATAAAATTTCTAAAAATGTTTACAGATTTAGAATTAAGCAAAATTGAAAAATTAAAAAACGATAATATTAATAAATTAAAAATTATCTTAGCTAATGAAGCTACTTCAATGCTTCATGGTAGATCGGCTTCAGTAAAAGCAGAAAAAACGGCCAAAGAAACTTTCGAATCAGGAGGTTCAGGAAAAGATCTTCCAGAAATCAAAATTAAGAAAAGTGAATTAGAACAAGGGATAAAAATATTAGATCTATTGTCTACTAATAAAATTATGTCCTCAAAAAGTGAAGTTAGAAGAGCTATTAAAAGCAATGCAATAAAAATAAATAATGAAGTTTTAATTGATGAGAACAAAGTAATTAAACTAAAAGATTTTAATAATGAAAAAATTTTAAAAATTTCTTTTGGAAAAAAGAAACATTATATTCTTAAAATTATTTAGATTTTTTTTGTTTTTCGAGAGCTTTAGTAATAAAACGAGGAGTTAAAGTCTTTATTGGATTAATTGTAGTTTTTATTTTACCTGGCATGCCCTTCATCTTAAAGCTAACTCCAAACAAGCCTTCACCTATATCTTTAGGGATTATAATTTTTCCAATAACTGGTATTTTTGATAAAAATTTATTCAAATTTTTTGCAGGAACCAAAGTTCCTCTTAAACTGGTTAAACCATTATCTTCTTTATAACCTTCCATAAGAACAGATACACTTGGCCCTACTGCATAAAGTTCATTTAGTTTCAAAAACCCTTTATTAGTATTCATTTTAATTTCCATTTTTTCGAAAGATAAACCATCCCCTTCAGCTAAGTCAGCAAGGCCGCCGAAGTCAGCTAAGGACAAAAGTTTAACAACGCCTGGGGCATTTACTACTTTAAAGTTATCAATAATTAATATTGAAGAAGATGTGTTTTTTTCGATTATTGATGAGAATGTCAAAACACCTCCTGATAAACCTTTAAAAAAATTATATTCGGAAAGTAGAGGCTGAGGTAAGTCTGAATAAACTTCTAAATATTTTTTTTTATTTTTTTTGTCATTTTTCATTGAAATATCTAAAAATCTATTGCCACCAAAGTCTCCTTTGGATGAAATTTTTACAAATTTTCCTTTTTCTATAACTCCTATCAATCTAAAATTTTTTAGCTTTTCAGACAATGGAGTGTCAATATTTTTTATTTCTATTTCAATATTTTTGTTAATCTTTTTTAGAATATTATTTTTTGACTTTTGATTTAAAAATTTATTTAAATTCTTAGCATCATATTTATCACCTGATATTTTTATTTTTTCTCCAAAATCTACGCTAAAATCATTCATTATTTTATTTTTTTCAAAAGTTTTAACTTTAATTTTTTTAAGAGAGATAATATCTTGCTTATCTATTGTTAATTTTTCTATCAAAATTAAATTTTTATTTTCATTATAATTTAATTTTTTTAAGTTAATTAAATTTTTTTTTTTTTGAATATTCAAAAAGATCTTAGCCACTTTATTTTTTTCCTTAATATAATTTATAAAATTGATGTTTAACTTTTCAGCAAATTCTAAATCTACATTAATATTTGAGTTTTCTTTAAAAAAATCATTTTTAAAATTATAATTATGATAATTGACATCGTTAAAACTATAAGATCCTGAAGTATGAATATAATTATTTTTGTCTAAAGCAAAACGACTACTAACATTTGTGTCTTTAAAATATAAATGATTTAAATCTTTTTCTAATGATGAGTTTTTTAAAGGTTTATCAAATTTAAAAAAAGATTTATTAATTTTACCTTTGTTTGTATAGACATAATCAGTAACTTTAAATGTTTTGTCAAAAGTAATGTTTAAAAAATTTTGCAAATTAGCATTGAAATTTGTTTCTTGATTTATAAATTTAATATTTTTTATGTATGGTAAATAATTAAAAATAGTTTCATTATTTAATTTGATTTCTGTTACAAAATCTGAATTAAGAGTAATAACCTCATTTTTTTTAATTTGTAAATTTCCTTTTTTTATTAATAGGCCATCCATATTGCCATTTATATTCTTAATTAAAATATCTGAGGAATCGGCAAAAAAGTTAAAATTTGTATTCGTTAAACTTAGGTCATTATTTATTACACCATGCATTTCTTTGACCTCTCCTCTAGCAATAAAAGTATCTATGTCCAAATTATTATTAAAATATAACTCTAAATTAATAAATAATTTGCCGCTTTTTATTTTATTAGTGATTAAGCTATTTAAATTTGAAGGTTTTGTTTTAAGAACAATTTTTTTAAATTCATCAATATTAATTTCCTTAGATAATATATTTATTTTTTCAGTTTTTGGTTTCGATTTAATTAATGAATAGAAATCTAAATAAACTTTTATATTTCGAATTGGAATTAACAAATCTTTATAAATTAATTTTGGATTTTTCGTTTCTAAAAACAAATTAAAGTCTTTAAAATCAAACTTAAATTTTATTTTCTCTAATTTTAATGAAATATCTTTGTTGCTTTCTATAACTTTACTGGAAATATTTTTATTAAATTTGTCAGTTTCAAATCCAATTGTAGACAAAATAAGTATTGTAACAACTGAAAAAAATAATAAAAATATAGTTGTCGTAAAAAATATCTTTTTCATTATTTATTTATTATTCCTGCTTCAATAAATTGATCAATATTCCCATTTAAAACATCTGTGGGATTAGTGTTTTCAACTTTGTTTCTTAAATCTTTAACAAGTTGATAGGGTTGTAATATATAAGATCTTATTTGATGACCCCATCCAATATCAGTCTTGGAAGTTAATTGTTTTTGATTTTCAGTTTCTCTTTTTTGAATTTCATGTTCATAAAGTCTTGCTTTGAGCATTTTATAACAGGTCTCTTTATTTTTATGTTGGGATCTTTCATTTTGGCATTGAACAACAACCTTTGTGGGAATGTGTGTTATTCTTACAGCGCTATCAGTTGTATTAACATGCTGGCCTCCTGCTCCGCTAGATCTATAAGTATCAATCCTTAAATCTTTCTCATCTATTTTTATTTTTATATCATCTTCTACAGCAGGATATACCCAAACACTTGCAAAACTAGTATGTCTTCTTGCACCGCTATCAAAAGGCGATATTCTAACTAATCTATGAACTCCTGACTCACCTCTCATTAAACCATAAAGATAATCACCGTTTACTCTTAATGTTGAAGATTTTATCCCTGCTTCTTCCCCTTTGTGTTCACTTATAATTTCATATTTAAATTTTTTTTTATCAAACCATTTTAAATACATTCTTCTTAGCATATCGGCCCAATCTTGGCTTTCTGTACCTCCAGCACCAGCATGTATTTCAAGATAAATATTAAAATCATCGTTTTCTCCAGAAAGAAAACAATTTATTTCATTTTTTTTGATTTCTTTTAATAATTGTTCAATCTTATCATCACAATCTTTTAATATTTCATCATTTTTTTCATCCTGAGCTAAATTATATAAATCTTTTAAATTCTTAATTTCATTATTAGAGCTTTTAAAAGAATTTAGAATATCTTCGTAAATTTTTTTTTCTTTTACGGTTTTTTTTACTTTTGATTTGTCTTTCCAGAAATTTTCACTTAAAAGAGTTTTTTCTAATTCTTTTAATTTTAAATTAATATTATTTTTTTCAAAGATACCCCCTGATATTATTCAGAGTTTTTTCTGCTTGGATTAATCTGTTTTCAAAATTTTGCATTAATAAAATTGTCTGTATTTAACTAATTTATCATAACTATTAATTGAGATTAATTGATTATTATCAATATTGTTAATATCTTTGCCCTTCAAAGCTTCAACAATTGTATTCTTGTCACCTAAAGAGGGTTTTAACCCTGTGTGGTAATTTAAAGAAGTTAAATAAATACCTTCTGGAATTTTAAATTCTTTAAAATCTTCTTTATAAAGAGCGCTTTTAACAAAATCTTTAAAAATAGGAAGAGCTGCTTTTGAACCCGTTTCATATTTACCTAGTGTTTTTGGGCTATCAAATCCTACGTACACTCCTATGACTAAATTTGATGTAAAACCTATAAACCAAGCATCATAATTATTATTAGTTGTTCCAGTTTTTCCCGCTAAAGGTACTTTTAAATCTCTTAATTTCTTAGCAGTCCCTCTTTTAACAGCTCCCTCTAATATTGAAGTCATTTGGTAAGCTGTCTCTTCACTAAATATTATTTCATTTTCGTATTCAATTGATGGAAAATTTGGAGAATTGTTTAAAAACTTATCACAACCTAAACATTTTTTATTAGTTAATTTAAATATTGTTTCACCCCTTCTATCTTGAATTCTGCTAATCAAATTAGGATTTACTTTTTTTCCTCCATTTACAAAAGAAGCATAAGCTGAGGTAAGATTGATCAGAGACGTTTCTGCTGAGCCTAAAGAAACAGACAATAGTTCAGGTATATCATCATAAATTTCTAATTTATTTGATAAACTTAAAATCTTATTTAAACCCAAAGCCTTTGCTATCCTTACTGTCATTAAATTTCTCGAATATTCAATTCCTTTTCTTAATGTTGTAGGTCCATAAAATTTTTTTCCATAATTTTCTGGTTTCCAATCTTTTAAACCCACTCCTTGGCTTTCTACAAAAGGAGCATCTAATACTATTGAATTTGGAGAATAACCATTTTCTAAAGCTGCTGCATAAACAATTGGTTTGAAAGCAGATCCAGGTTGTCTCTTAGCTTGAGTAACTCTATTAAACTCACTTGATTTAAAATTAAATCCACCAACTAAAGCTTTTACATCTCCCGTAAATGGATCTATTGCCACAATGCCTCCGTTTACATTAGGATACTGTTTTAAGTTCCAAGTATCATTTTCTTTTTTTACAAAAATAATATCCCCTAAATTGAATCTATCAAAAATAGTTTTTGTATTTGGAATTGCCCATTTTAATTTTTTTATAAATATTTTTCCTTTTAAACCTTTAAAAGTTTTAAAATTTATGCCAGTTTCGTTAACTTCCAAAATCTCAGCATTATGCCATTCTAATGTTGGATCTATTTTAAAATTTTTGACTTTTTTCTCCCAGTTCGAATTTTTCAATTTGTTTGTTATTGGTCCTCTCCAACCATGTCTTCTGTCGTAAGATTCTATTCCTCTTCTTAGAGAATTAATTGCTTGAATTTGATATTCTACATCCAAAGGTGTTCTTATGGATAATCCTTCAGAATAAAGAGTTTTAAATCCGTACTTATCCTTTATAGATCTCCTTACTTCCTCTGTGTATGAGTTCGCTTCATTAATGATTTCTATTTTTCTTTTTTTTAATTTGATTGGGGAATTTTTAAAATTTTCTAACTCTTCTTTAGTAATATAGTTATTGTCTTCAAGATTTTGAATTACTAAATTTCTTCTAAATTTTGCAACATCATAGTGTTTAAAAGGATCATATTTACTTGGTGCTTTAGGTAAAGCTGCTAACAAAGCGGCTTCGGTATAATCTAAATCTTTTACTGATTTGTCAAAATATTCTAAACTTGCTGCAGCTATCCCATAGGCTCCTTGGCCAAGATAGATTTGATTTAAATATAATTCTAAAATCCTTTCTTTAGAGTAGGCACGTTCAATTCTAAAAGCTAATATAGCCTCTTTAATTTTTCGATTTAATGAAACCTCATTTGTTAATAAGAAATTTTTAGCTACTTGTTGTGTGATTGTAGAAGCTCCTTCTAATCTTTTATTTTCACTTATGTTTTTTAAATTTTTAAATACAGCTCTAAGTATTCCTTTAGCATCAATACCAGGATGATTAAAAAAATTTTTATCTTCTGCAGATAAAAATGAATTTATAACTTTTTTTGGGACTGACTCGAAAGGTATAAATAGTCTTTTTTCTAAAGCATACTCAGCAATTAACCTTCCATCACTAGAATATACTCTACTTGAAATCGGAGGCTGGTAAGTAGATAATTTTTTATAATCTGGAAGTCCTATAGAAAAATACCACAATGTTGAAAGAGAAAAAAATAAACAAATAGCGACAAATATAATAAAAAATTTTATAGAAAAATTTAGAAATTTTAACATCTTTAATAATGTAATGCGTAAAATCTGGCTATCTTAGGGCATGATAAAATTATTATAGGTGCAATTAATCATAAAATTGTATACTATTTATTCATGTTAAAATTTAAATTTATAAAATTAAAGACTTTCAACAGAATTCACTTAAAATGGAAAAAAATTTATATATCGATGCTTCGCATCCAAATGAAACTCGTATCGTTCTTAAATCCAACTCCTCTATTGAAGAATATGAGTTTGAAGATAAAAACAAGTTAAATTTTAAAAACAATATTTATCTTGGAACAGTAAGCAGAATAGAGCCTTCTCTACAGGCAGCATTTATCAATTTTGGAAGAGTTAGACATGGTTTTTTAGCCTTTAACGATATTCAGTCTGATTATTATCAAATTCCTTCTGAAGATAAAGAAAAAATTAGAGATGCGGAAGAAAAAATAAGAGAAAATCTTAAAAATAAAACTTTAGAAGAGATCGATAAAGATAAAGATGACAGCAAATCACCAGAAATAAACGAAGAAGATAAAAATTTAGTTAAAAATGATGAAGAGGTAAAAAAAGAATATAGAGAAGAATTAAAAACTTCATATGGTTTGAAGAGATATAGAATACAAGAAGTTATAAAACCAGGACAAGTAATATTGATACAAGTCATTAAGGAAGAAAGAGGTCAGAAAGGTGCTGCTCTTACGACGTTTATATCTTTAGCTGGCAAATATATAGTTTTAATGCCGAACACTCCAAAGGGGGGAGGCATATCAAGAAAAATTTTTAACTCTTCTGATAGACAGAAAATGAGAGGTATTTTAAATCAAATTGAAATTCCAAAAAGTATGGGCATCATAGTGAGAACTGCGGGTGCTAATAAAACAAAAAATGAGATAGAAAAAGATTTTCAAAATACATTAAAAACTTGGGAAGAAATAAGAGATAAAGCTTTAAATTCAAATGCACCATCTTTGGTGTATGAGGAAGGAGATATCATAAAACGGACTATACGAGACACTTACGATAATGAAACAAAAAATGTTTATATTGATGGGAATGAAGCTTATCAAAAGGCAAAGAAGTTTATGAAAGAATTAATGCCTAAAAATGTAAAAAATATAAAAAAATATAGAGGAAAAATTCCTCTCTTTCATGACGCAAATATTGAAAAAGAATTAAACAATATATTTGAACCTACTGTAAAATTGAAATCTGGTGGTTATTTAGTCATAAATCCAACTGAAGCCCTTGTCGCAATTGATATTAATTCTGGGCAATCTACAAAACAAACTAATATTGAGAAAACTGCATTAAATACAAATCTAGAAGCTGCTGAAGAAATATCTCGCCAAATAAAACTAAGGGACTTATCAGGTTTAATAGTAATTGATTTTATAGACATGATGAACTTCTATAATAGAAGAACAGTAGAAAAAAAGATGAGAGAAAGCATAAGAAAAGATAGAGCTCGAATTCAGGTTGGAAGAATTAGTAACTTTGGTTTATTAGAAATGACAAGACAACGACTTCGAGAAGCCTCAATAAATTGGGAAACTATATTATCTTTAGAGTCTTTTGCTCAAAAAATTATCAAAAAAATTGAATTTTATTCTTTTAATAATAAAGTAAAAATTATTAAAGCTTATATCCCTGAAAAAGTAAAATTATATATTGAAAGTAAACTTTTCAAAGAAATAGAATATTTTGAAAAAAAATATACTTTCAAAATTAATTTTTTTGCAGATGCTAAGCTAATAATTCCTGAATATAAAATTGAACTTTTAAATAAATCTAAAAAAGTTATTAATACAATTGAAAATATAGATAAATTAAATGAATTTAAGGAAAATTCTAAAGAGAACAAAAAACCATTTAGGAATAAAAGTGAAACTAAAATAAATTTAAAAAAATCAAAAAAAATTAAGACCGTTAAAAAGAAAATTAAGAAACCACGAACATTATGGTTTAGAAGAAAAAAAATAGCCTAGATCAAACCATCAATTGGCGAACTTGGAGATGCAAAATAGTTTTTTTTCATCCTCCCTGCTAAATAGGATTCTCTTCCGGCAACCACTGCATTCTTAAATGCTCTAGCCATTTTTATAGGATTTTTTGAATTCGCAATTGCACTATTAATTAAAACACCATCACAACCCATTTCCATCGCTATTGTAGCATCTGAAGCAGTTCCTATACCAGCATCTACGATCACTGGAACTTTTGACTGCTTAATTATTAAAGAAATGTTAATTTTGTTTTGTAAACCTAAACCTGAGCCTATGGGAGATGCTAATGGCATAATTGCAGAAGCACCGCTGTCCTCTAATTTTTTTGCTAATAAAGGATCGTCAGTGCAATAAACCATTACTTTGAAGCCTTCTTTAACAAGAACTTTTGTCGATTTAAGTGTTTCAATCATATTTGGGTACAGAGTTTTTTTATCCCCCAAAACTTCTAGTTTAACTAATTTCCATCCACCCATTTCTCTCGCTAACCTTAAAGTTCTCAAAGCATCTTCTGAGGTGAAACATCCAGCAGTGTTTGGTAAATAGATAATTTTTTTTGGATTAAGATAGTCAGTTAAAATTGGTTTTTTTTTATCAAGAATATTTACTCTCCTAACAGCAACAGTTACCATATCAGCTCCTGATTCTTTGACCGCCTGGGCAGTTTGTTTAAAATTTTTATACTTACCGGTACCAACGATTAATCTAGATTTTAATTTTTTGTTTGCAACTTTGAAAATATCTTTCTTCAAACTATCCTCCTCCAATAAAATGCACGACTTCTAATTTATCATTATTTTTTAAATATTTTTTTTTATAATTAGATTTTGGTATAATAATTCCGTTGTGTTCTATAGCTACTTTTTTATTGTTAAGTTTAAATTTTTTTAACAAATCATAAATGGTTGCTTTAGGTTTTATTGAGATTTTTTTTCCATTTAATTGTATTTTTGCCATAATTGAGTTAACTAGGTACCTTATAAAATCAATGATGAATAAAATTATAATTCTTAACGGACCAAACCTCAACCTTTTAGGTGAACGAGAAAAAGAAAAATACGGTAATATTACATTAGAAGATATTGATAATAGCTGTAAAGAATTTGCTAAAAAAAATAATATTGATCTTTCTTTGTTTCAATCAAATATTGAAGGAGAATTGGTCGAAGAAATTCAAAAAGCTAGAAAGGAACAACACGGCTTGATTATAAACGCTGGGGCCTACACTCATACTTCAGTTGCAATACATGATGCGTTGAAAGTACTTAAAATACCTATAATCGAATTACATATAACTAATATTTACAATAGAGAAGAATTCAGGCATAAATCACTGATTAGTAAATTAGCAACTGGTATTCTCTGTGGATTTGGTACAGATGGTTATATAATGGCTTTACAAGCAATGAAAAATTATTTGAAAAAATGAAAATAGACAAAAAACTTATTCAAGAACTAGTTGATCATTTAAAGGAGTTCAATTTAACTGAACTTGAATATCAAGAAGGTCAAACAAAAATTAAAGTTTCCAAAGCATCTAAAATAATAGATCAAATTAAATCAAGTGCAGTAGTATCTCCAAATAAAGCAGTCTTAAATGAATCAGATGAATCTGACGGCATAAGGGTAAAATCTCCAATTATTGGTACAGCTTATTTAGCTCCTGAACCAGGTGGAAAAAAATTTGTTCAAGTTGGAGATAAAATAAAAAAAGGCCAAACTGTAATGATAGTTGAAGCCATGAAAACAATGAATCATGTACCTTCAACAAGTGATGGTGTTGTTAAAAAAATTCTAGTTAATGATGGCCAGCCAGTAGAATTTGGTCAACCATTAATTATTCTTAAATAAAAAATAATGTTCAAAAAAGTTTTGATAGCTAACAGAGGTGAAATTGCTGTTAGAATAATAAGAGCATGCAAAGAATGGGGTATAGCGACAGTCGCTGTTCATTCAGATGTAGACTCAGACGCTATGCATGTAAGATTAGCGGACGAAAGTGTTTGTATAGGATCACACCAGCCTCAAAATAGTTATTTAAATATTTCTTCAATTATGTCTGCGGTAGATTTAACTAACGCTGAAGCTATACATCCTGGTTATGGTTTTTTATCAGAAAATTCTAAATTTGCTGAAATGGTAAGTAAGCATGGAATTAAATTTATAGGACCGAGTTCTGATTTAATTTCAAAAATGGGAGATAAAATTGAAGCAAAAAGGATAGCTAAAAAATATGGTTTGCCAATAATTGAAGGTTCTGAAGGCGGAGTTAAATCTTTCTCTGAAGCAAAATCCGTATGTAAAGACATCGGATACCCCGTATTGATAAAAGCAGCAGGCGGCGGCGGTGGAAAAGGAATGAAAATTGTTGAGGAAGAAAGTCAATTGGAAAATTTATTTTTAACAGCAAAAAATGAAGCAAAAAAATATTTTGGAAATGATGAGTTATATATTGAAAAATACTTTAAAAATCCAAGACATATCGAAGTACAAATCATGTCTGGAAAAAATAAAACTGTTCATTTAGGTGAAAGAGATTGTTCAGTCCAAAGAAGACATCAAAAATTAATTGAAGAAACTCCAAGTCCAGTATTAACCGATAAACAAAGAAAAGATTTATTGGAAAAAACAGTAAAAATGGTAGAGCAAATTGGTTATGAAGGTGCTGGAACAGTAGAGTTTATTTATGAAAATGGAAAATTTTTTTTCTTAGAAATGAATACAAGAGTCCAAGTTGAACACCCGGTTACAGAAGTACAAACAGGAATTGATATTGTAAAAGAACAATTATGGATAGCTTTTACAGGTGAAACTGCGTTGAAACAAAGTGATATAGATCCAAGGGGTCATTCTATTGAATGTAGAATAAATGCAGAAAATCCTGCCTTAGATTTTCAACCTAGCCCAGGAATAATTAGCGTTTGTCATCAGCCCTCTGGTTTTAGAACTCGTGTAGATGGTTCAATTTTTCAAGGTTGCAAAGTTACTCCTTACTATGACAGTTTAATTGCTAAAGTCATTTGCAAAGGTCGAAATAGATCGGAGGCCATTCAAAGAACTCTTAGATCCTTGGATGAATTTGTTTTAGAGGGAATTACAACAACTATAGATCTTCATAAAAAAATATTAAATCATAAAAAATTTATAAATTCAGATTTTGATACTAATTGGCTAGGTAAAGAAAAATTTTATTAAATATTGTTACAATTAACTAATTGTAAATCATAAATTGCATGATCAAAAGGAGCTATTGTTGGGTCAGAAGAAAATGTCCATCCATTAAAAATAAAAACTTTCTCATTTTGATTTTCCGATAAATCTTTTACCTGTAAGTAAGCTACACTATTATTTTTATTATCAGATTCTATCTTGCCACACTTTAAAACTTTAATTTCTAATGGACCAAACGTTTTTATTTCACCCAAATTAATTACAATTTCTGACGTTTTCGCGGTAATCTTGTCCAAGCCAATAAATTTTGCACTAGGTGAATTCTTGTTCGGTAAAATTTTTTTTTTATTTTTAATAACTATATTGTTGTTTGTATCATTACCACTATCTTCCATTTCTTCAAAACTTGGTTTTAATTCGTTTAAATTAATAAGAGGAGAAGTAGAAACTTTATCTTCAGCAAGAGATATAAGATTGTAAAAAGTTAAAATAAAAATTAAAAAAATAAATCTATAATTTCCAAGTTTCATATTTCTTAAGTTTATTGTTTTTTTTAATTTTTGTAGGTTTGTACGCATCTTTTAAACCTGTTTTATTTTCTAAATGTTCTTTTTGCCAAATATATTTTTTATTATTTTTATCCGGAATTTTGTCTATAGTATGATGCATCCAC
The DNA here is from genome assembly GCA_902519635.1 of uncultured Pelagibacteraceae bacterium. Next base: position 754 of record CABYKW010000008.1, on the reverse strand, counting down.
ATAAACCAATCAGATGTGATTTTTGTTGCTTCAATATTGTTAGAATATATTACCCAACGCTCATCTTGTTTGTTTTTGTAATATTTATTTCCAAACTCATCTTTGCCCACATATTTTCCAAAAAATAATGTCTTAAGAAAAGTTCCAAATGTCTGTCTATTCCACCATGTAAAAAATATTTTTAAATTCATATTTTATAATTTTTATAAATCCACACAATTAATAAGTGTATAATTATTTATATCAGACACTCTGTATATTTGCTATATATCTTAGATAAACAGATTCCTTTTTAAATGAAAAAATTTATAGTTGAAACTTATTATACGTGTACCTTTAAAACAGTACATACTTTAAACGATCTTAATGACAAAGAACTATCTAAAATTGACTCTAGAAATGATGGGGAAGTTGAAGTAATTGATGTAAAACTTAATAGTAGAAAAACTAAAAAAATTGGAAACAAAAAAGAGTCTGCTGAAAAAACAAGTAAAACTGATACCTTGTTGTCCTCATCTATTTCAAACAAGATAATTAGTTCTAAAAATAAAGATACTATCGATAATAATCAATCAATAAAAATGAAAAACCAAAATAATGCTAGATTTAAAATGCCTGATAGAAGAAAAGGTTATATCCAAAAAGCGCAAATAGGAGATCACAAAGTATATTTGCACACAGGCGAATATGACGACGGTAAAATCGGAGAAATTTTTATAGATACAAATAAAGAAGGAGAACTAGTTAAAGCTAT